>JAGRLQ010000368.1 GCA_020441735.1 Nitratireductor sp. | reverse complement strand
AAAACGGCTGGCAGCAGGTGGCAGGCGCCATTGGCGGCCTGCTTATCTTGTTTCTTGGCCTTGGCATTGTTACCGTAGCGCTAGACCGTTTTCTGCCTGCCGGTTGGTCCCGCAAGCCCTAATCCCAGAAACTGCGCGACAACTCCCGCTGACGCTGCTTTTCCGTAATACCGGCATCCTCAAGCAGCCGGGCATCAAGCCGCGCCAGGGCACGGCGGCTGCGATGCTTGGCAAGCCGGCCCTGAAACCACATGGCCCATCCCATAAGCTGCTGTCCGGCGCTCTCGCGATTCTTGCGACCCTGATTGCTTGCCCCATTGTTCAATGGCAGGAAGGATTCCAGTCTCTGTATTGTCATAATTGTACCCCTTATAGAAGCAATTGCATCGCGATTGTAGCTATTGTAGGGTTTCGCGTGAGCGATCAATCCAAACATTGTACCCCTGACACAAATCCTATGATGTCCTATGATGCAAACTCCTGACAGCTACCTGCCGCAACTGGCTGAGACTAGCCAACCGCTTTACACAAGGCTTGCCGATGCCATCGAACGGGACATCGATAGCGGCGTGCTGCCCGCAGGCAGCCGCCTGCCGCCCATGCGCAACCTTGCCTATGACATCGGGGTGACAATCGGAACAATCAACCGCGCCTACAATCTGATCGCCGAACGCGGTCTTGTTGTCGGCGAAGTCGGCCGCGGCACCTATGTGCGCGACCGTGAAAAGCCCGTCCCGTTTCCGACCGCATCGACGCGGCTCGCCGCACCGCCCCACAAACCGGCACAGCATCCGGTCTTCGACCTCGGCGAAAACAACGATGCGGTGATGAACCTCGACACCACCTCGGCGATCCATGCTGGCCAGGCCAAGATCATCGCGGAGCAGTTTGCCGAGATCGCCGCCCGCCAGCCGCATATGCTGACCGACTATGTGCCGGGCATTCCGCCCTCCTGGCGCGAAGCCGGCAGCCTGTTGCTCTCCCGGCCGGGCTATGCCCCCTCGCCCGACACGATTGTCGCCACCAACGGCGCCCATGCCGGCATCATGGCGGTGGTCATGACGCTGACAGCACCCGGCGACCGCATTGTGTTCGAAACGGCGAGCTATGCCTCCATTGCCCGCAGCGCCACCCTTGCCGGAAGGCGCGTCATTGAAGCCGCGATGGACGAAGATGGCCTCGTGCCGGAGGAGTTCGAGAAACTCTGTGCCCGCCAGCACCCCAGGCTGCTTTACCTGATGCCATCGCTGAACAATCCGACGCTGGCCCGCCTGCCGGCCGCACGCCGCAAGGCGATTGCCGAAATCTGCCGCCGATACAGCGTATGGATCATCGAGGACGCGGTTTACGCACCGCTTTCAGGCGATACCGATCCGCCGCTCGCCAGTCTCTGCCCCGAACTCACCTTCCATGTCGGCGCCATGTCGAAAACCGTATCGGCAAGCCTGAGGGCTGGCTGGATCGCCTGCCCGCCGGGTTATGCCGGGCGGGTGCAGCCAGCTCACCGAATGTTCTCCGGTGGCGGCAGCTATCCGATGAAGGAACTGGCAAGCCGCCTGATTCTGTCCGGCGAGGCGGAACGAACCCTGCAGAAGGCCCGAACGGTGATCAGCCACCGCCACGACCTGCTGCGCACAGCACTTGAAGGCTACAAGCTACGTTCCAACCCCACCTGCCCCTTTGCCTGGCTGAGCCTTCCGGAGCCGTGGCGGTCCGGCCCGTTTCGCGATGCCGTCTTGCAGCGCGGCATCATGATCGCCCATGAGGACGACTTCAAACCGGCCCGCTCGGATGTGACGTTTCATGCCGTGCGCATCGCCTTTGCCACGCAATACAGCGATGAACGCTATGTGAAAGCCTTTGCGGCCATCCGAGACGTGCTGGAAAGCGGCGTCACGGGGCATGCCACCATCATCTGACCAGGCAGCATCGCAAACCCGGAGCCGGTAAGGTGTAATTTCCTGCGGAACACGCAAGTTAGCCATACACTTTCCGTGTGTGATTGGGTAACTAGGGGCAACATCCCGCCCACTCCCAAAAGCCTGCCCCGAAAGCCCGCCCCGAGAACCCGCGATGACCCTTCGAAACGATATCGAAATCACTGAGGAAATGGTCGAGGCCCACGGCCTCAAACCGGACGAATACCAGCGCATTCTCGATCTGATCGGCCGCGAGCCGAGCTTTACCGAACTTGGCATCTTCTCCGCCATGTGGAACGAGCATTGCTCCTACAAATCTTCGAAAAAATGGCTGAAGACCCTGCCGACCACCGGCCCGCGGGTGATCCAGGGACCGGGTGAAAATGCCGGCGTTGTCGATATCGGCGACGGAGACTGCGTCGTCTTCAAGATGGAGAGCCACAACCATCCCTCTTACATCGAGCCCTATCAGGGGGCTGCCACCGGTGTCGGCGGCATTCTGC
>JAGRLQ010000053.1 GCA_020441735.1 Nitratireductor sp. | reverse complement strand
CCGCCCTGCGGTTTGCGTGTTCTTCCAGTTCAAATCGCACGTTGAGCCCCAGCCCATCCGGGGCGAAGCGCAAGATTTGAACCACTGAAATGTCATGCCACTGGCGGAAACCCGTCGAGTGAACGGTGAAGTGTGCCTGTTTGCCTCCCCCTTGAGGGGAGGCACGCGATTGCGAGTGCGCAGCACGAAGCAGAGCGGGTGGGGGTAGCAAGTTCACAATCGGACAAAATCTTAATTGGCTCCCCCGGAAGAAGTCCGGGGTCGCAACCCCCACCCTTAATCCCTCCCCTCAAGGGGGAGGGAAGGAACATGTCTATCCTCCCCTTCCCGATCCCGGCAGGACGGGCTAGGTTTCCGGCAACGGCAGCATATAGCCGCAGGGGGTAGGGTTTCAGGCATGTCTTCCGGGCACAAGTCTACCGAATACAGGGCAATTCCGCTGGCGCTTCTGGTGGCGCTGCAGGGTGCGGTTTCCGGTGCCAGCCTGGTGGTCGAGATCGTGGCAGGCCGCATGCTGGCGCCCTATGTGGGCATGTCGATCTACACCTGGACATCGATCATCGCCGTCGTACTGGGCGGCTTTTCCGCCGGCCACTGGTGGGGCGGGCGCATTGCCGAGAAACCGGCGGACCGGGCGCTGGCCCTGACCGGCTGGCTCATTCTCGCCGCAGCGCTGACGACCGCCATTGCCGTTCAACTGTTGTATGTGATCGCAGTACCCGTGATGTCTGCCGACCTGAGCGCGGTTTGGACCATCGTGCTTCTCTCGGCGGGCGTGTTTTTCCTGCCATCGCTGTTTGCCGGCATTCCGGCCCCGGTTCTCTCGCATGTGGCGGTGTCGTCGGCGAAAAACGGTTCTGGCCGCGCGCTGGGCGCGATGTTTGCCGCCGGCGCAATCGGCGCCATTGGCGGCACGCTGCTGTCGGGCTTCGTCTTCATTCCCTGGCTCGGCACGGCAATGACGCTTGCCATCGTCACCGTGGCCTACGGCATTGCTGGTGTCACCCTGTTCTGGCTGTCCAGACAGCCGGTACGCAGCCATGCGGTCTTCTCGGTGCTTGCACTCACCACGCTGGGTCTCGCCATCCATTCGGCCACCCGGCCTTCGCCCTGCACCGAGGAGAGCCAGTATTACTGCATTCGCGTTTTCGACGTTTCACAGGAGGCCGGACAACCGGTGAACCTGATGGTGCTCGACCACCTGTCGCACGGGACGAGTTCTCGCGACGAGCCTCGGGTGATGCATACCGAGTTTACCGCGATGCTCGACGGCATCGCCCGGCGCAGGATGGGCGAAGGCGGGTTTGCGGCCTTCTTCATCGGCGGGGGAACCTATTCGGTGCCGCGGGCATGGCGCGATTACGGTACGGGGCCGATTACGGTTGCCGAGATCGATCCGGCCGTTACCCGGATTGCTCAGGAGCGCTTCTGGTTCGATCCCGATGCGGTCGAGATCCTGCACGAGGATGCCCGTCGCGCGCTGCTGTCGCGGCCAGCCGCCAGCTATGACGTCATCATCGGTGATGCGTTTGGCGACATCGCCGTGCCGCAGCATCTCATCACCCGTGAGTTCTTTGAACTCGTCCACTCCCGGCTGAGAGAGGACGGGCTGTTCGTGATGAATGTCATCGATTTCGTCGAGCAGCTCGACGCGCTGGCAGCCATCCACCTGACACTCGAAAGCGTATTTCCCAGCGTCGAAATATGGACTGAGGCGACCCCGCCAGAACCCGGCCAGCAGCGCGTGTTCGTCCTGGCTGCCGGCAAATCGCCCTCCGACTTTGATGCGTTCAGCGCCCCGGCGCCGGAGCCGAAGCGCTTTGCTGCCTTAGGCCGGACATTTGCCGACGGCGTGCTGAAAGCGCGAAACCCGTTTGTGCTGACAGACGACTTCGCACCGATCGACCGCCTGCTGGCACCGCGGTGATTGGCGGTCCATCTGCGAAGCAAAGCGCGCATTCAGGGGCGGCTTCTGCATGAATTCTTCCATTTCCGACTTGAATTGCGTTAGGGAGGGTTTTGCAAAGGCCCGCGTTTCACAACAGTCGGGCAGCTTCGCGCTCCAAACAATTCCGGCAAGGGATACACATGACGATCGCCAAGAGTCTGGACGACATTTTACAGCATTTAGAAAATGCCACGCCTGAGGAAATACTGAGTACATCCACATTGCCGCAGATATCTTCCGCCACGCCAAAGCAACTGGCGCGGCTGCGCCGCAGAACCCGCATGCTGGCAAACGGCGGCCAGCAGGAAGCTGCGGCCATGCTTGGCTCCATGGTAACTGGAATTGTGCCTGGCGGCCCACAGCAGGCCCTGATGCTCGCGCAAATCGCATTTTATTCAGGCAACGATGCCAGGGCCTATCAACTGTGGGAGGCGTTTGGCGCGAATCTTTCCGCCCGCGGCTGGATGCTGCTTGAGGCAGCGCTCGCATTTCGCGGCGCCACGCCCGAAACTGCATTTGCCAAAGCTGCCGCCTATGCCAATGAATACACCGTCTCGTCGTTTCAGAAACCGGCCAGCGACAGGCCAAATCTCTACGTGCTGAAGGAGCAGCCCGCGATCATCACCGATCCGCAAGCGATACGGCCCATTCACTTCGGTGACAATCTTATCGGTCAGGTCACAGATCGCTACCCCGACAGGTTCAACTATGTTTCGCTGTTCGTGGATTCGGCGTCGACCGAACGCAAGCTTTCCATGGTTCCCCCGCCGGACCTGCTGGTCTCCAATGTGGTGAATGGTGAAATGCTGGGTGATCCGCGCCTTGTGAAAGCACTGGAAACGGTGATCGGCCATTGGGGCAAACCCTGTATCAACGGGCCGCAGGCTGCCAGCGTTACAGCCCGCAACAAGCTGCCCGTTCTGCTTGATGGCTGCAGTGACATCATCGTTCCCGAGACAATCTTCTACAAGCGCGACGACACAGTGGCCGATGACGGGATCATCTCCCAAATCGAACAATCCTTCGAATACCCTGTCATACTGCGCAGTCCCTTTTTCCGCGATGGCCGCTATATGGCGTTGTGCCGGAATGGCGAAGAAGCAGGCCGCTTCCTGGAGCAGGCACCCGGCGGGGTTTTCGCCATTCAGTACATCGAGAACCACCCGCGACCCGGCCTGTTCCGCAAATTGCGGGTTGCCTTTGTCGGTCAGAATCTCCACCCGCTCCGGCTCGACTACGGCGAGGACTGGAAGGTGCATGGCCACCGCAACGAACCGCAACGCCTGGCCTTTCTGGAATCCCATCCGCAGTTGCTGGAGGAGGAGGAAGCGATGTGCCGCGATCTTGGGGCTTATGTCGGGGACACTGCCATGTCAGGGCTGCAGCGGATCAGGGAACGGGTCAAACTGGATTACTTCGGGGTTGATTTCGACATCGCCGAAGATGGAAGACTGATCCTGTTTGAGGCCAATGCCTCGATGAATCTTCTGGGCAAAAAGGGAATGACATACCCGCATCCCAAATTCGCAGAGGAAGCGATGGTCGAAAGCTTCTTCGCGCTGCTGGAAAGCAGCATCGCCGCTCCTGCAGGCTGACAGGTCAGCCGTATCGCGACACGAAGTTCCGCAATATCCTGGCTGAATGCTGCGGGTCGCCCTTGTGGGCAGCAGCAATCAGTGCGCCGGCTTCCTCGGGTTCGAAATAGCCGCGGTCACGGTAGATGTTGATCCGCAGTTCGAAGACATCGCCATCGGCTTCCGGGTGAAACTGGGTGGCATAGACGTTTTCGCCGTGACGGATCATCTGGAAGGGACAGTCGGACGAAGACAGAAGATGGGCGCAACCCTGAGGAAGGGCCTGCACGGCCTCCTTGTGACCGACGAAAGCATCGAAGGATTGCGGCACTCCGGCCAGCAGCGGATCGCCGGCAGCATCCTCTTCGAGCCGCGCCGTGGTGACGCTGACCGGTTCGCTGTAGCGCTCCTTGGAGACCGGTGCGCCAAGATGATGGGCAAGAATGCCGATGCCGTAGCAACAGCCGAGGAAAGGAAAATCCCGCGCCGTTACCTCCGGCATCAGGGACAGCACAGTCTCCTCGATACGCTTTTCCAGCGGTGACTTCGCTTCTGGCGGATCGGAAACGCAGCCCGGTCCGCCGCCGACGATAACGCCGGCATAATCATCGAGCGAGAAGTCATCTGGCAGTGGTGCCTGCTCAAGCCGACGGCGATCGAAGGCGGCAGGCTGCAGACCCGATTTTCTGACGATGGCATCAAACTCGTTGTCCGACGCCTCAGTCTCGGGACGCAACTGCAAAACAAGAAAGGGCTTGGTGTCTTTCGTCATCTGCAAACGCTTTCGCTTATTTCGTGTTACGCAATTCCGGACGGAAAACCGGTTCCCGTTTTCCTGGAATTGCTGTTAAAAATCACTCCGGCTCTTGATGGCCGCCGCCAGCGTGCCCTCGTCGAGGTAGTCCAGTTCGCCGCCGACCGGCACGCCATGGGCAAGGCGGGTGATCTTGATATCCACGCCCTCCAGCCGGTCGGTAATATAATGCGCGGTGGTCTGACCCTCGACAGTGGCGTTGACGGCGATGATCACCTCGGTAAACGGCGCGCCCTCCACCGTGATCCGATCAATCAGGCTGGCAATGTTGAGATCATCGGGGCCGATGCCGTCAAGCGGTGACAGGGTTCCGCCCAGAACATGATAACGGCAATTGATGGCACCGGCACGCTCCAGCGCCCACAGATCGGAAACATCCTCGACAACCACCAGCGTTGCCGGATCACGGCGCGGATCGGTGCAGATCGTGCAGGGATCGGCGGTATCGACATTGCCACAGGTTGAGCAGAGCCGAACGTGTTCCGCCGCATCGCGGGCGGCTGCGGCCAGCGGTTCGAGCAGGCTTTCCTTCTTCTTGATCAGGTGGAGCGCCGCGCGGCGGGCCGAGCGCGGACCCAGGCCCGGAAGGCGGGCCAAAATCTGGATGAGGCGCTCGATTTCGGGGCCGGTGACGGATTTTGCCATGAAGCCTGCCGTAACGGATGCGTATCAGAACGGCAGTTTCATGCCGGGCGGGATCGGAAGGCCGGCGGTCAGTTCCTGGGTCTTTTCAGCCATCACCGCCTCAGCCTTGCCCTTGGCATCGGCATGGGCTGCGATGAGAAGATCCTCGATCATCTCACCTTCGCCATCCTTGATGAGCGAAGGATCGATCCTCACCGATTTGAGGTCGCCCTTGCCGGAAAGCGTGACGGTCACCATGCCGGCGCCGGCGGTTCCGACAGCCTCCACTTCGGCAAGGCTTTCCTGCATTTCGGCCATCTTGGCCTGCATTTCCTTGGCCTGCTTCATGATGTTGAGAATGTCTTTCATGGCAATTCCGGCGCTGTTGGGATGTTGTTTCGATAAACAGCAGATGGGCTTATTCGAAGAAATCGTCAAGGTTTCCGCCATCGGCCGGCATGTCTTCGGCGGTATCTTCGTCCGCCGGAGCCAGGCCTTCCTCGGCTTTTTCGCGGATGCGCACGTCAACAATGCGGGCGCCTTCAAAGGCTTCCAGCACCGCCTTGACGGTCGGATGGCTGCGCGCCTTCTCGATCTGGCTCGACTTCTCGGCGTGCTCGATCTCCTCGATCGTCGGCAGGCCTTCCTTGTCGGAAATAATGAAATTCCATCTGAGCCGCGTCCAGGTCTCCAGCCGCTCCTTGGCGTGCTGCAGGATTTCACGCGGCGGATCGCCGACAAGGTTGAACTCCAGCGTGCCGGACTTGAAGCTCACAAGCCGCACATTGCGGCGCAGGAACAGTTTGACGCGAATATCCCGCTTGTCCTCCGCAAGGAAGATCAGGTCTTCGAAACCCTTGAGAACGAGCGGCGGTTCGCCGGCGTCGCTTACGGCTGGCTGCGGCTGCGGTTTGGGGACGGCATTCTCTGCCCGCCCCGCCCGCGGAACCGGTTCGCTTGCCCCGGACATATCCCCCGGCACATCGTTGCGTGGTGCAAAGGCGACGGATGCATTGACCGGCGCGGCAGAAACCGGCGCATGGCGGGTTTCCGAGGATGCCGATACGGCGGATGCCGGAGCGCCGGAGGCAGCAGGCTGCGGTGCATCGGGCTTGCCGCCTTCGGACGCCATGCGCACGAGTTCCTCATGGGACGGCAGATCGGCTGCATGGGTAAGGCGCACCAGCACCATGTCGGCGGCGGCAAGCGCGCGTTCGGAAGAGCGCACTTCGGCCAAGCCCTTGAGCAGAAACTGCCAGGCACGGCCCAGCACCCGCACGGAAAGTTTTTCGGCAAATTCACTGCCGCGCACCCGCTCGGCCTCGGAAAAGGCCGCACTGTTGCCGGCAAGAGCCGCGCCTTCGGCAGAGCCGGCATATTTCAGCCGGGTCACATAATGGATGAAATCGGCAAGATCGGTCAGCACCACATAGGGATCGGCGCCGATATCGTACTGGCTTTTCATCTCCGAAAGGGCTGCAGCGATGTTGCCGCTCATGACATGTTCGAAAAGGTCGATCACGCGGGCGCGGTCGGCAAGGCCGAGCATGGATCGGATGCCCTCTGCCATCACCTTGCCATCGGCATGGGCGATCGCCTGATCGAGGATCGACAGCGCATCGCGCACCGAACCCTCGGAAGCCCGGGCAATCATGCCGAGCGCCTCGTCTTCAGCTTCAGCCTTTTCAGCTTCGGTGATCTTTTTGAGATGCTCCACCATCTCGCCCGCCTCGATGCGGCGCAGATCGAAACGCTGGCAGCGGGAAAGAACGGTAATCGGCACCTTGCGGATTTCCGTCGTGGCGAAGATGAATTTCAGATGCGCCGGTGGTTCCTCAAGCGTCTTCAGCAGGCCGTTGAAGGCGCTGCGCGAGAGCATGTGCACCTCGTCGATGATGTAGACCTTGTAGCGGGCAAGCGCCGGGGCGTACTGCACCGACTCGATGATCTCACGAATGTCGTCGATGCCGGTGTGGGAGGCCGCGTCCATCTCGATGACATCGACATGGCGACCCTCGATGATGGCGCGGCAGTGCTCGCCCTCGGTCTCCAACAAAATATTCGGCTCATCGACCGATTCGGTCTTGTAGTTGAGTGCGCGGGCGAGGATGCGGGCCGTGGTGGTCTTGCCGACACCGCGCACCCCGGTCAGCATGTAGGCCTGCGCTATACGGCCCGACGCAAAGGCGTTGGAAAGCGTGCGCACCATGGGTTCCTGGCCGATGAGATCTGCAAATCTCAGCGGCCGGTACTTGCGCGCGAGAACCCTGTATTCGCTTTGTTCAGACATGCTGCCCTGAAGATCTTCCGGGAAAATCAACCGGCCGGTCACCCGGCTTCACTGGATCACTATACCGCAATTGGCCGCAGAACAAACCGCCTCCATGGCGGCAGGATGTCTACGCACAAGGAATTTCCGGGGAAATTTCGAAGAGGAATTCGTGAGGCTAGGGAGAAGGTGGAAGACTGGCTTAAGGTGACCCGAGCAGAAACTCGTTGTGGCTGCTTCCTTCCGGACCTGACCAGGTTGGCGAGGAACTCGTCCACCACCAGCCTTCCAAGGCGGAATATCGTCTTTCGGACGGCAAATTGCAAGCGGGAGCCGCAATCTTCGCTCCACAACCGATTTCAATTCCCCATCAAATCCGATGTGCTAGGGTCCGGTCATGACAACGCCATCTAAAACAAGAACCCTCGACTCCCGGCTTGAGAAGGACACGATCCCGATTGCCTCGTCGGATGCATGGCAGACGCGGCTGATGAACGATTCCCGCTGGCCCTGGATCATCGTGGTGCCGGTGTTGCCGGGAATTTCAGATATAGACGATTATCCGCCAGGCGGGCTTGGACCACTGGTGAACTATCTTTCGGAAATCTCGGCTGCACTGAAGGAAATGGGGGTATGCACCTCTACCAATGTGGCAACGCTCGGCAATGTTGTAACCCAGATGCACTGGCATGTGGTGGGCCGGCGCGAAGACGATGCCAACTGGCCAGGCCCTGTCTGGGGCTTTGAAACGGCCCTGCCCTATGGCAAGGAGGAAGCTGAAACCTTCATCGACTCCTTCCGCAAAGCCCTCCATGTCCCTTTCTGACCTGCCGTCCTCCGATCCGTTCTTCGACACGCCCTTTCCCGAACCATCGCATTTCGTCGGCTTTGGCCGCAACGAACTGGTGCGCGATGCGGAAAACCGGGACGAGAAGACGCTCGATACCGCGCTCGCTGAACCGGGTTGCCGGTTCTATCTCTACAGCGGCAACAAGGTGCTGGTCGACAAGGGGGAAGAACCCCGCGTCCTGTTCAACCTCGAAGAGGCACGCCTATGGGGCGGAAAGCCGGAGGACGGCGTTCTGCTCGGTCACGCAGGAGATGCCGCCCGAATTGCGGTGCGGGCGGAAATCGATGAAGAGGCTCTGACAGAGCCCTACAAACTCTACGACTTCCGCTCCCTGCTCTATTCGTCCTCGGTGAGCGAAGAGGATATGGGCGCGATTGCCCAAGGCGGCAGCCTGCTGCACTGGATTTCGGTGCATCGCCATTGCGGCAAATGCGGCGGCTCCACGCGCACAGAGATCGGCGGCTACAAAATTGCCTGTACCGAGTGCGATCATGTAGTGTTTCCGCGCACCGATCCTGTCGTCATCATGCTGTCGGTGCAGGGCGACAAGTGCCTGCTCGGGCGCTCACCGCATTTCCCAGAAGGCTGGTATTCAACCCTGGCAGGGTTCGTCGAGCCGGGCGAAACCATTGAGGATGCGGTACGGCGCGAGACCTTCGAGGAAGCCGGCGTCAAGGTACGGCGTGTAAGGTATTACGCCAGCCAGCCCTGGCCGTTTCCCCACTCGCTGATGATCGGCGTACATTGCGAGGCGGTGTCGGAGGAAATCACCTTTCAGCAGGATGAGCTGGAGGATTGCCGCTGGTTTTCCCGTGACGACGTTCGCCTGATGATCGCCGAGGAACACCCCGAAGGTGTGCGATGCCCGCCGACACGGGCCATTGCCCATGCCCTGATCAAGGCGTGGGTCGAGGCGGGATAGGCTCTATCCTAGTTGCTGTCGTTCAAAACCGCAGGCGGCGTGTGCCTAGCCATAGACCAGATTCGGCAGCCAGGTGATAACCTGTGGAAACAGCATGCAGATCATCAGCCCCAGCACCTGCAGCAGCAGGAAGGGGATTGCCGAGCGGAAAATGTCCGACATGGGAATGTCCGCTGGCGCCACGCCGCGCAGGTAGAACAGCGCATAGCCGAACGGCGGCGACAGGAAGCTCATCTGCATGTTGACGAGATAGAGCACGCCGAACCACAGCACCAGATCGTCGGGGCTGTCGAGGCCGAAGGCGGCAGCCCCTAGCGACTTGATGATCGGCACGAAGATCGGCACGCAGAGCAACAGGATGCCGACCCAGTCGAGGAACATGCCGAGAATGATCAGGACGATCTGCATGACGATCAGAATGCCCCAGGGACCAAGACCGGTTCCCTCAAGCGCCTGCTGAACGAATTGCTGGCCGCCTTCGAGCACGTAGAGGCCGACGAAGATGGTGGCGCCGAACATGATCCATATCACCATGGCAGAGGCCTTCAGGGTCGTCAGGCAGGCTTCACGAATGGTTGGCCAGTCAAGCTTGCGGTGGATGGCAGCGACGATGAAGGCGCCGAACGTACCGATGCCGGCAGCTTCCACCGGGGTTGCGACGCCAGAGAAAATGACACCGAGCACGACGACGATAAGGGCCAGCGGAGCGGACATCTTGCCGATCAGGCGCACTTTCTCGCGGGTCGAGACGCGCTCCTCAAGGGGAATCGGCGGGCCCAGTTCCGGGTTGGCGTAGGAGCGGATGGTGACATAGGCAATGTAGAGGCCCGACAGCATCAGGCCGGGAATGACCGCGCCGATGAAGAGTTCACCGACCGATTGCTCGGCGACAACGGCATAGATGATTGCCAGGATCGAGGGCGGGATCAGAATGCCGAGCGTTCCGCCGGCCATGATCGAGCCCATGGCGATCTTGGGATCGTAGCCGCGCTTGAGCATGGCCGGCAGCGCGATGATGCCCATGGTGACGACGGCGGCGCCGATGACACCGACCATGGCGGCCAGAATGGTGGATGCGATGATGGTGGCGGATGCCAGCCCGCCGCGCACGCCGCCGAGCACCTTGTAGATGACATCGAACATGTCGTTGATGATGCCCGCTCGCTCGAGCATCGCCGCCATGAAGATGAAGAGCGGTATTGCCGATAACTGATAGTTCGTCATTAGCGGGAAAATACGGCTCGGCACGATGTTGAGCGCCTNNGGGCATCACCCAGCACGAACAGGAAGACACAGGCCAGACCGCCGGTGACAAAGGCAAGCGGCAGACCGGCCATCAGCAACACCAACAGGCTGCCGAACATGATGAGGGTCAGATACCCGATGGAAATGTCGATGCCCATGTTACGCGCCCCTCACCACAGCCCGGAAATCTGCTGCCAGCTTGGAAATGCCCTGAAGCACCAGCAGCAGCCCGCCCAGCACCATGACCCATTTCATCGGCCATAACGGCACTTCCCATTCGTTGAAGCTGATCTCGCCCCAGCGGATATTGGGGTCGGTCCATTCGGAAAGGGTCAGCTTGCCGAGCATCTCGAAGAAGCCATACTGGCCGCGTGCCCAGTCCGAAACCACCGAATTGCCCGATGGAACGGCGATGGCGTCGAAAGCAAAGATCCACGAGGTGACCAGCAGCGTGCCGGCAAAGATGAAGAAGAAGACCGATGTCAGCAGGTCGGTGATTGCCTTGCGGCGCGGCGACATCGGCGCATAGAAAACGTCGACCCGGACATGGCTTTCCGTCAGCATGGCATAGGCGCCGGCGATCAGATACTGCATGCCGAACATCAGATACATCGCCTCATGCGCCCAATTGGTCGGCGAGTTGAAGACGTAGCGGGAAATGACCTCGAAGTAGTAGACGAAGACGGCAATGACCGCCCAGTAGCTGACGAACTCGCCGCAGAACAGTGAAAGCCGGTCGATCCAGTTTTTCGCGTAGTCGCTGTCCTGCTTTCGCTCTTCGGTTGCCTCGGCTGCGGCAAGAGCGGCTTCCGCCTCGCTGACTTCCTCCTCGCCGATCGAGGTATTGGCCTTGCGCACCAGCATTGGGATCAGCAGGGCGTCAACAGCCATCATCGCCAGCAGAAGATAGAAAGCGTTGCGGGCGGCGTTGGACCAGTAGGTCCGGTTGTCCTGCGCCACGGTGGCAAGCGGCTTGATCTCCTCAAGTTCGGCCCGTGCCTCGGCAAGCCGCTCCCGGCTCTTTTCGATCTGGTCCTCGGTACGCTTCAGCTTGCGCTCTGCGCCGCGCTTGGCAAAGGAGCCTTCCTCCGCCTCGGCAACCTCGGTGCGCAGACCGTCGAGCTGCGCCTCCGCCGACTGAAGCCGCGGCTCTTCGCGCTGGACCGTGCGCTCGGCAACACGCACCAGATTGTCAGCATCGGAGGCGGCAGACCGCGCCTCGCGCTCATTGGCATTGGCAAACAGGACGAACAGGAAGATGGGGATGAAGATGAGCCCCCAGATGTTCTTCAGATAAAGCCGGTGCAGGCCGACCAGTCCGCCGGTGATCAGGATAAGATAGCTCAGAGCGACGGAATAGGTCTGGCGGGCAGCTTTCGGTCTGCGGGCAAGCACCATCGCAATAAGCGGAAAGACGATCAGGCCAACCCAGTAAAGCCAATGCGGCAGCGTGAAGCTGAGACCAGGCATTTCAAATCCAGTCCTGTTGCAGTCGCGTCAGAAAGCGGTTTGCGTTGAACCCCTGGCAAGCCGCATAGAAACCACAGCCCGGCAATGGCGGCGCGAGGCCGGGCCGGGCTGCGAAAGTGGGGACAGGGCTTTAACGCCCTGTCCCGTCTGTATGTGATCAGAGATCGAGCGACAGGCCCTCGATCTGCTCCGGCGTGACGTAGCCAAGGGAGCCCGACATCATGTAGTCGAGTTGAGCCTTGAAGATCTTCGCCGAGGACTTGTCGCGGTTTGCGTATTTGAACCAGATCGGCACGGCGACCTCGGTCATCAACTCGACATCGTCCTGCGAAAGGCGTGTCACTTCGGTACCATCTGCCTCGAATTTGGCCCAGGCTTCCTGGTCCGCCTTCTGGATCGCGGCATGGTGCAGGTCGGAATAGACATGGGTTTCCATTTCGACGAACTGCTGCATCTGCGGCGACAGGGCATTCCAGGCATCCATGCCAACGGTGATGTCCATCAAGTCGACCGGCTGATAGAGCGACATGAATCCGGGCGGTCCCATGGAGATGTACTTGGTGACCTGGCTGAAGCCGAGGGAATAGTTGACCGCCGGACCCACATAGTCGGCCACGTCGATCGTGCCTTTTTCCAGCGCCGGGAAGATTTCAGATCCCGGAAGCACCGTGGTTTCAGCACCGATCTCGGTGAACACCTCGGCTACCATCCCGCCCGGCAGGCGCATCTTGCGACCGCGGAAGTCGTCGATCGAGCGGATCGGCACCTTGGAGTGAATGATGTTCGGGCCGTGATGCACGGGGCCGACATAGTGCATGCCCTGAGCCGCATAGAGCTCGCGTGCCATTTCCAGGCCGCCAAGACCGTAGAAGAACACATCCCACTCATGCGGGTTGCGCAGGCCAAGCGGATAGGAACTCAGGAACACGCCAGCAGGAATGATGCCCTGCACGTAGATCGTGAAGGGGTTCACCGCCTGCAGCACGCCATTCTTGACGGCATCGTAAAGCTGGAAGTCGCCGACAACGTCATTTGCGCCGAAAGGCTGGAGGGCGAGTTCACCGCCGGTCTTTTCCTGGATGGTTGCGCACCAGTCCTTGAAGATCTGTAGTCCGGCGCCGCCGGGCCATGATGTCTGGATTTTCCAGGTCGTGCCGTGCGAGGCGGCAGTTGCAATGTGCGGCGCAGCGAGGGTGGCAGCACCTGCACCAGCAAGCGCGCCAAGCGCGCTGCGGCGCGTGGTCTTCTTGTCCAACATGATATCCTCCCATTTGGGGCTTAAAGGGCTTGTTATTTTTGTAGGGGGCCCTGAAAACAGCCTAGTGCGGGTTTGACCGGTGAATCAAGAGCCGCACCGAGTATACTAAAGTATACTGCCGCCGGATTTCGAGCGGCCCGTCCACGAAGCGGTTTGGCTATTGTTTTCCGCGGCTTACCGCTCGCCGTCCTTGGGATAGATCCCGAGAATACGGAACTTGTCGCAGAAGAACTGCAATTCCTCTAACGCATTGTTCACCGGCGTTTCATCGGGATGACCCTCGATGTCGGCGTAGAACTGAGTCGCCGTGAAGGCGCCGCCCAACTGATAGCTTTCGAGCTTGGTCATGTTGACGCCGTT
>JAGRLQ010000367.1:2374-3603 GCA_020441735.1 Nitratireductor sp. | reverse complement strand
AAGCGGGCATCACCGATGTTTCGCATTTTGCCTATCCGACCTTTGCCAAGGCGGCGCGGACTCGGGTGGAAAATCTCGAGAACTCGATCAAGGATCTGAAGGAAAAACGCTCGCCTGCTGAGGAAGCGCTCAAGGAAGCCGAGGAGGAACTGCGCAAGGCCGAGCTCAAGGAAGCGCGCGGCGGTGGCGTAGAGACAACCGATCCCGTCGTCGAAGAACAGATCGAACGGCGCATGATGATCGGCTGACAGCCGGTCCTGCATATTCACCGGAAAGGCGGCCTTCGAGCCGCCTTTTTTGTGCCCGGTTGCAGGACGGATGTGGACATGTTGTCAAAATGTATGAAATGTCCCAATGTCTGCGGCGGAGGAAGCGTGAATCAAATCGCCATGTTCGCAGCAGGGAGGATTTTTCATGGCTTCTGCAAAAAACAAGGCTGCCGGCAAAAAAGCGGCGGCACAGAAAGCTCCGGTCGCGCGGCAGGCGCCGCAACCCCTTCAAACCAAACGTCTGGATGTCGCTGATATACGTCATGCCGTTGGCGCCGGGTGGCGGGATTTTACGCGCCGGCCGCTGTTGAGCGGATTTTTCGGACTTTTCTACTGTCTTTTCGGCCTCGCCTTCATGGCGGGCCTGTTGTGGTTCGACCGGGTCTGGCTGATCCTGCCGCTGGCGGTGGGCTTTCCGCTCGTTGCACCGTTTGCGGCGGCCGGACTCTATGACATTTCAAGACGGCTCGAGCGCGGCGAGGATTTCACCTGGCGCGATGTCTTCACGGTGATCTGGGCGCAGCGCAACCGCGAACTGGGCTGGATGGCCTTCGTTACCCTGTTCGTGCTCTGGTTCTGGCTCTATCAGGCGCGGCTGCTGCTGGCGATTTTCCTGCAGTCGCTGAACTTTTCGTCTTTCGACCGGTTTCTCGATGTTGTCGCTACGACCACGAATGGTTGGCTGTTTCTGGGCGTCGGCACTTTGGTCGGGGCGTTCTGGGCGAGCGTGCTGTTCACGGTGACGGTTATTTCCATGCCGCTGCTGCTCGACCGTCAGATCGATTTTGTCTCCGCCATGGTGCTGTCGATCAAGACGGTGTTCAAGAATCCTGTCGTCATGATCGGCTGGGGACTGATCATTGCAGCGCTGGTGATGGCATCCATGATTCCCGCCTTTGCCGGGCTGATCATCGTGCTGCCCGTGCTGGGGCATGCGACCTGGCATCTCTACCGCCGGGC
>JAGRLQ010000367.1:0-2326 GCA_020441735.1 Nitratireductor sp. | reverse complement strand
ATGGCTGGTAAGAGGCAGGCATGCTGAACTATCTGACGCTGATCTTTGCGTGCCAGCTCGCCGGTGAAATGGCGGTGACAGCAACAGGCGTACCGCTGCCCGGTCCGGTGGCGGGCATGGTGCTGCTGTTTTTCATTCTGGTGGTCCGCCAACGTCTTACGGTTGTTTCCGGCAACACGGAACAGGACGCTGATAGCGTGCCGGAGGAACTGGCCAGGGTCGCCGACGGTTTGCTGTCTCATCTTTCGCTGCTTTTCGTGCCGGCAGGGGTTGGCATCATGGCGCATTTTGCCCTCCTCAAGCAGGATTGGCTGCCATTGTCTGCTGCCATAGTCGGCTCTTCCGCCCTGACCATTGCCGTCACCGCATGGCTGATGGTTTTCATTCGGCGCAGCGTGTCCGGCAGAAGCGGGGGAGGGCAGCAGTGAAGGATTTTCAGCAGATCTGGGTTTATCTTGCCGCAAGTCCTCTCTTGCACCTGACCATGACGCTCGTTGCCTATCAGGCGGGGGTTTTCATCTACCGCAAGACCCGGCTCAACCCGCTGTTCAATCCGGTGCTGATTGCAATTGTAGCCATTGTTGCTGTGCTGACGGCGACCGGAACCGATTATGCAGCCTACTTTGAAGGCGCGCAGTTTGTGCATTTCCTGCTTGGGCCGGCGACCGTCGCCCTTGCCGTGCCGCTTTACCGGCAGTTCGACAAGGTGCGCAAATCCGCATTGGCAATCCTGGTCAGCCTGCTTTGCGGCTCGGCTACCGCCTCGCTTTCGGCAATCATCATCGCGTCCTGGCTGGGTGCGGGGGAGTTGTCCGTCATGTCGGTCGCGCCGAAATCCACCACTGCCCCGATCGCCATGGGCATTGTCGAGCAACTGGGCGGGTTGCCGTCGTTAACGGCCGTACTGGTCATTTTGACGGGCATTCTCGGCGCGATGTTCGGTCCGCTGTTGCTGACGGCGCTGGGTATCCACGATTGGGAGGCACGTGGTTTTGCCATTGGGGTTTCGAGCCATGGCATAGGGACGGCTCGCGCCTTGCAGGTCAATGAGGTGGCAGGTGCCTTTTCCGGTCTTGCAATGGGGCTCAACGCACTGGCGACAGCAATCCTGCTGCCATTGGTATGGGGTTTGTTTTTTCAATGAGCATACTGCGCCCCTATCTGCTGCTTGCCGCGGCAATCTGCTTCGGGCTGGGGGCCTCGCTGCCGCTGGTGCGGTTCGAGAAGCTCTGGCTTTTTTCCGAAACGCCGTCACTGCTGGGTCTTGTCTACGGGCTCTGGCAGGAAGGCAGCCTTCTCTTGTCGGCCATCGTCGGCTTGTTTTCGATATGCTTTCCCGTTCTCAAGATGGCGATGGCCTTCCGGGCCGCCATCGACGGCAACACGCTGCCGGGCTGGGCCAGCATGCTTTCGAAATGGTCGATGATGGATGTGCTGCTGGTGGCGATTGTGATCTTCGCCGCCAAGACGAGCGGGATCGCAACGGCCATTTCCCAGCCGGGCATCTGGTTCTATGCCCTTTCCACCGTCACGCTGGCTGCCGCCAGTATCGAAACCTCCTCCGGTGGCAAAGGCGCTGCCGACTGAGGGCAAGGTTTCAAGTCATGGGCCCAAACGCAGAAAAGGTCTTTCAGCTTGCGCTGAAAGACCTTTTCGCCCGCTCCGTGACTGCAGAGAAGACGACCCCCATCCTTCTTCTCGGCAGTTTGTTGGAGCTATCCGATTACTGGCGGTAATCCTGAATGCGTGTCGTTCTCAACCCGGCAAGACCGTGATCGTCGAGCGATGCCTGCCAGTTGAGGAATTCTTCCACTGTCAGCGTGTAGCGCTCGCAAGCTTCTTCGAGCGACAGCAGGCCACCGCGTACGGCTGCCACAACTTCCGCCTTGCGCCGGATGACCCAGCGGCGGGTGTTGGAGGGGGGGAGATCGGCAATCGTCAGCGGACTACCGTCCGGTCCGATTACGTATTTCACCCTGGGTCTAACCTGATCGGTCATCGAATTACTCACTACTCACTACAAAAAGACCAATTCCTGTCGTGATGGTGCCACGACAGATTTAAATTTCGGCTAATGACTTGGTTAGAATTGGGTAAGAAAGATTACCGCCGGGAAGGGTTTGTATCGGCGTTTCACGCAGGTTTTTGCATCGTGCGGCGCCTGAACCTGCACCACCGGCATGTTTTGCCGGCGCAATCACAAATCAGCCATGATTGCCGCTACACAGACACCGCAAAAGCAAGTCGATACGCAAACAGCATCAAGGGGCGAAAAATGCGTTTGTTACTGGCAGGTGGCCTGCTGGCCGCGGGAATTGCCGTCTTT
>JAGRLQ010000366.1 GCA_020441735.1 Nitratireductor sp. | reverse complement strand
ACAATCTCGCCGCGACCTTCTCGCCGGATCTTGCCGACATCTCGCTCTATGTGATCTCGGTCTGTCAGGGCCAGGACATACCGCGAAAGGGCGGGCCCGCCATTACGCGCTCGGACCTGCTCATTATCAACAAGGCCGATCTGGCGCCTCACGTCGGTGTCGATCTTGACCGCATGGAGCAGGACGCCGCCCAAAATCGAAATGGTCGTCCCTTTGTTTTCACCGATCTGAAACGGGAAAGCGGCGTTGAAACGGTGGTGGGATTTATCAGGGATGCCGGCGGGCTGTGAACTCAGAGCCCGTCTCGGATATATCTGTCCGGGCAGGGCCCATAGTGATCACACGTTAGCCACGCCAACAAAGTCACAAGTGAGATTTATGCCAGTTCGCATACAAGCTCGTTTGATCGGGCTTGTATTCATTAACTCTAAATATTTATCGTTAATTTTATCTAAACGAACAGATATCGCAAAATAATACTAAATTTTATGTTCCGGTTATCCTACGGTCTTGCTTGAGAATTAAAGCAAGAAACGTCGACATAGCGGTCTTCCCTTGCGGGGGTAGCGCCAGCGGCGATGGAGGAATCAATGACAGGAACGATCTTTCTTGGAGCCACCGAGTACAGCGTCGGCGAGGCCGAGGGCTCGGTCACTATCTCGATCGAACGGACCGGCGACAATTCGGGCGCTGTCGACGTGCTTTATTCAACCAATGCCGACACGGCTGTGGATGGCGCCGATTTTACCGGTTCATCCGGGACGATCACCATTCCCGCCGGCGCCGACCGCGCACAACTAACCATACCGGTTCTCGATGACGCAGCGAGCGAGGCGACCGAGCGCTTCAATGTGTCGCTGATCGACGTTACAAGCGGCACACTTCTGTTTCCCAGAACAGCCAATATCAATATTCTCGACGACGAAAATCCGGTCACAGATCCGGTCGATCCGCCGCTGCAGTCCGATTTCGACGTAACGATCGAGCCAGTGGTGTCCGGCTTTTCCCAGCCGCTCAACATCGAATGGCTTCCGGGCGCCGGCAATCAGGCGCTCGTAATCGAAAAGGGTGGCCGCATCAATCTGGTCGATATGGATACCGGCGACAGCTCGGTATTTCTGGATATTCGCGACAAGGTCAATGCTGCCGGTGACCGTGGCCTGATGGATATTGCGCTCCATCCCGATTTTGCAGGCAACAACCCCTACCTCTACGCCTTCTATGTTGTCGATCCTGCCGAGGCAGTGAATGAAAGTGGCAATGCAGGCCGCGATGGCCAAGGCAACCGTTTTGCCCATGTCGTACGCTTTGAGGTGGATACCACTGGCAACACACCTGAAATCGTCAGCGGCAGCGAGACGATCCTGGTTGGTGCCGGCGGCCAATCGTTGAGTGACATCAGCGGCGGCGGTGCGCTCGATTTCACAGAACAGCAATACAGGAACAACCTTGCCTCCGATGTCGATCCGGTAACCGGTGATTACGTGCAGGACTACATCAAGGTCGACAGCCTTTCCCATGCCGGTGGCGCACTCGCCTTCGGGCCGGACGGCGCTCTCTATGTATCGATCGGCGACGGTGCATCGTTCAACTATGACGATCCCCGCACCGTGTCGGTCCAGTCGGTTGACGCACTATCCGGCAAGATTCTGCGCATTGATCCGATGACGGGCGCGGGCCTGGCCGACAATCCCTATGTCCAACCGGGGGATGATCTCGATGCCAACAGTTCGAAGGTTTGGCAGATGGGATTGCGCAATCCCTATGTGATGGCGTTCAGCGACGACGGCAAGCTTTTCATCTCGGAGACCGGCTGGTTTTCCTGGGAAGAGATCAACAATGGAGAGGCAGGCGCCAATTTCGGCTGGCCGTTCTATGAAGGCGGCGATAGCGGCCAGTTGGAACAGACCCCGATCTACAACGGCACGCAGGCGGCAACCGATTTCTACCAACTGGTTGCAGCCGGCGATATTGAAATCACGGCACCTTACCGTGCGTTCTCCCACAGCGAGGGCGACCCCGGATATTCCATGAGCGCGATTGTCGGCAGCAGCAGCGTTTATGACGGCTCGCAATACCCCTCGGTTTTCACCGACGACCTCTTCGTTGTCGATATCGTTGACGGCGACGTCTTTGCTGTCGACGTCAATGACCGAACCCAGCTGCAATACATTACGACGTTTCCGGCTTCACAAGGCATCGTCAATTTTGCGCAGGGGCCGGACGGCTTGCTCTATTACGTTGATTTCACCGGCAGCGTCGGCCGCCTGTTGATTACCGATCCCAATGCCGGGCCCAATGGCGCGCCATTTGTTGCCAATGCAGTCGATCCGGTCGAGGCAGTGGTCGGACAGGCTTTGGATTTTGCTTTGCCGCAGGGCACATTTTTTGATCCCGATGGCGACGCGCTCAGCTTCACGGCGACCCTGTCGGACGGTTCGCCTCTGCCGTCGTGGCTTTCCTTCAACGCACAGACCGGTCAATTGACAGGTACGCCAGGCAATGGGGATCTCGGTTCCCTTGCGGTCCGGATTATCGCCGATGACGGCAATGGCGGTACCGCCCAGGATGTGTTCCAGCTCAATGTGGTCAGCTCGGCAGTGGCACCTCTTCTGGCAATTCCTGCCGACAACCAGACAACGCCTGAGGAAGCTGCCTTCAGCTATACGCTGCCGGCCGGCATGTTCACAGATGACGATGCACTCGTCCTGTCGGCGACGCTGACGAACGGCGATCCCCTGCCTGCCTGGCTCGCTTTCGATGCCGGCACCGGGACTTTCACGGGCACACCGGACGATCCGCAGATCGGATCGATCGCAGTCACCGTCACCGCAACCGATCCTACAGGGCGAAGCGCCAGTGACAGTTTTTCCATTACCGTCGCACCAGTGAACGATGCGCCGACCGTGGCCAATCCGCTGGCGGACCAGTCGGGTGAGGCTGAAAGCGCGATCAACTTCCAGGTTCCTGCCAACAGTTTTGCTGATGTCGACGACCCGGTGCTGACGTTGACGGCCGCGCTGGCAAACGGCGATCCCCTGCCGGCCTGGCTCGTTTTCGATCCGGGCGCCGGCACATTTACGGGCACGCCGCCGGCTTCGGCGGCAGGCCAGATCTTGATTGCGGTTACCGCCACCGACGCGGCAGGCGCCAATGTCAGTGACGAATTTGCGCTGACGATTGATCCGCCGCCCCAGGGTTCGCCGTTTGTCGGCAATCCGATCGCCAACCAGACAGCGACCGAGGAGGCGTTGTTCGACTTCACCGTGCCGGAGGACACCTTCTCCGATCCCGAGAACGATCCGCTTACCTATAGCGCGAGCCTTGCCAATGGCGATCCGCTGCCATCGTGGCTGTCATTTGATCCGGCAACCCGTGCCTTTTCCGGCACCCCCGACGATCCCGATATTGCGACGCTGCAGATCGCGGTGAGGGCGGTCGACCCAGCAGGTGCATCGGCAACGGATGTGTTTGAGTTGACGGTCGACCCTGTCAATGACGCACCGACAATTGCAGCCCCGTTATCCGATCAGACCGGCAGAGCCGAGACTACAATCGGGTTTACCGTCCCGGCCGACAGCTTCGCCGATGTCGACGATGCGGCTCTGACTCTTACTGCCACGCTGGCGAATGGCGATCCATTGCCTGCCTGGCTCGTCTTCGATCCCGCAACCGGCTCGTTTGCCGGCACCCCGCCTGCCGGCGCCGTTGGTCAGATCGACATCGAGGTTACGGCCAGCGATGCCGCCGGTGCCAATGTCAGCGACGAATTCGCGCTTACGATCACGCCGGCCAACGCCGCGCCGGTGACTGCCAATCCGCTCGCCGATCAGAATGCGACTGAAGAGGCTTTGTTCGACTTCAGTGTGCCGGAGGATACCTTCTCCGATCCCGAGAACGATCCGCTTACCTATAGCGCGAGCCTTGCCAATGGCGACCCGCTGCCATCGTGGCTGTCATTTGATCCCGCAACCCGTGCCTTTTCGGGAACGCCGGACGATGCCGACCTGGCAACGCTGGAGGTTGCCGTCACTGCGACCGATCCCTCGGGGGCGTCTGCAACCGACATTTTCGAACTGACGGTCGATCCCGTCAATGATGCGCCGATTGTCGCCAGTCCGCTCGCCGATCAGCAGAGCGAAGCCGGTACGGCACTTGATTTCTCCTTGCCGGCCAACAGCTTCACCGATGTTGACGATACGACGCTGACCCTGACGGCCGCATTGGCGAGCGGCGATCCATTGCCTGCCTGGCTCGTCTTCGATCCAGCAACCGGCTCGTTTACCGGTACGCCGCCAGCCGGCGCCGTCGGTCAGATCGACATCGAGGTTACGGCCACCGATGCCGCCGGTGCCAATGTCAGCGACGAATTCGCCCTGACCATCACAGCGCCAAATGGCGCGCCGGTGACTGCCAATCCGCTCGCCGATCAGAGCGCGACCGAAGAGGCCCTGTTCGACTTCACCGTCCCGGCCGATACGTTCAACGACCCGGAGAACGATGCGCTGACATACAGTGCGAGCCTTGCCAATGGCGACCCGCTGCCGTCATGGCTTTCCTTTGATCCGGCAACACGCGCCTTTTTGGGAACGCCGGACGATGCCGACCTGGCCACGCTGGAGGTTGCCGTCACCGTCACCGATCCCCTGGGTGCGTCTGCAACCGACATTTTCGAACTGACGGTCGATCCGGTCAACGATGCGCCGATTGTCGCCAGTCCGCTGGCCGACCAGCAGGGCGAGGTCGGTACAGCACTTGATTTCGCTGTTCCTGCAGGGACATTCACCGATGCTGACGACACTTCGCTGGTGCTCTCGGCATCATTGGCTGGCGGCGATCCGCTGCCAGGCTGGCTTGCCTTCGACCCGGCTAGCGGCACGTTCTCCGGTACCCCACCAGTTGGTAGCGACGGGGATATTACCGTTGCCGTCAGCGCCAGTGACGATGAAGGAGCAAGTATTACCGATGAATTCGTGCTGACAATCGGCGCTCCGCCGTCGCCGGAAAACGAAGTACTTGACACCCCGAATGTCGTGCAATTTCTCAATGGCACCACCGACAACGACATCTTCGTCATCGACGGTAACGCTGAGAATTATGGCTGGGGCCCGACAGAGGATGGGCTAGGCGTCGTTGTGTGGGGCCCGACCGGTCACGACCTGCTCTACGGCTTCGAAGCAATCCGCTTCAACGATTTCACGGCGCCACTGACGGTCGAGGACGCCCGCTACGAGGACATTCCCGGCCTGACCCAGTACATTACCGGCACCACCAGCAACGATACCTTCGTCATCAACGGTAACTCCACAGATTACAATTGGGGTCCGACCGAGAGCGGTGAAGGCGTCGTTATCTGGGCAAACAACCGGCACGACATTCTCTACGAGTTCGAGGCGATAGAATTCAACGACCGTACCGTTTCGCTGGTTGACGAGGTGTAACCGGATGCAATCGAAACCTTCGCTCGGCAGGCAGCTTCTTGCCTCCTGCCAGCCGCTGATCGTCTTTTCGGTACTGGCAAATCTGCTGATGCTGGCGACACCGCTGCACATGATGCAGATTTACGATCGCGTGCTTGTGTCGGGTAGCGTCGAAACGCTGCTTTACATAACGTTGATCACAATTGCCGCTCTGGGCTTTTTCGGCCTGGCGGAGACGCTCCGTAACCGGATCGCGCAGCGCGTTGCGGCAGACTTTGCCGTGGAACGTGCCGATGCGTTGTTTGCGCGGCTGACAGATGGAAAAACCGCACCTGCATCCGCCGACCGGCTGATGCAGGATTTCTCGGTCCTGCGTTCATTCCTGGCCAGCCGGGCCATGGTAGGCCTGTTCGATCTGCCATTCGCACCCGCCTTCCTGCTATTGCTTTTCGTCCTTCATTTTCAGCTTGGCATGGTCGCCACCCTCGGCATGGTCACGCTGGTCGCGCTTGCTTTCACCAATCGCCTCGTTGCCGGGCCGCCGCAATCGGTGGCAAGTGAGGCCAATGGCGAGGCGATTGGGTTTGCTTCGGCAGCGGCAAGGCGCGGCGACGATATCCGGGCCATGGGCTTGCTGCCTGCATTGGGAGAACGCTTCGGCGCGCTGATTGCTCGCGGCCTGATTGCGCAGGACGAAGCGTCAGCGCGCAACAGCGCGTTTTTCGGCGCCAGCCGTGCGCTGCGTCAGGTCCTGCAGATCGGGATCATGGCATGGGGTGCCGGGCTCGTTCTCGCCGGCGACATGTCGGGCGGTGTGATCTTTGCTGCCTCGATCATCACGGGCCGGGCCCTGCAGCCCATCGAACAGCTCATTGGCGGCTGGGACTCGGTTTCGCGGGCACGCGAGGCCGCCGCACGGTTGACCGCTGCGCTTGCCGAAGATCAGATCGCGCCGCCGGTGACCCAACCCAAGCCATTGGGCAGGTTGAGCGTAGCCGATCTTTCGCTGCAGGTTCAGGCGGGCAGCGAGCTGCATACAATTGTGGACGGGGTGTCTTTCAAGCTGGAACCCGGCACGGCATTGGCGATCATCGGTGCTTCTGGCGCCGGAAAATCGACGATCGCGCGCATGATTGGCGGTGCCGTTCATCCTTCCGGCGGAGAAATCCGCCTCGATGGCTGCGCCCAAATGAACTGGCCGGCCGAACAATGGGGCGCCTGTGTGGGCTATGTGGGACAGGAGATACTCCTGTTTTCTGGCACGATTGCCGAAAATATTGCCCGCATGGCGCCGCAGCCTGACGAAGCGAAGGTAGTGCAAGCAGCGCGTATGGCGGGTGCACATGATCTGATCAACAGGCTGCCTGAGGGGTACGGCACCCGCATCGGCGAGGGCGGCGTGCGCCTTTCGGGCGGTCAGGCCCAGCGGATTGCGCTTGCCCGCGCACTTTACAGCGAGCCCTGCCTGTTGGTGCTCGATGAACCCAACGCCCATCTCGATGCCGCCGGCGAGGCAATGCTGCTGGATTGCCTGAAAAAGCTGAAGCGGCAGGGCACGACGATCGTCGTTGTATCGCAGCGGCGCAGTGTGCTTGCAATTGCCGACCAGGTTATGACGGTGGCGGATGGCGGGGTCCAGTCGCTGAAACCGATTGATCGGCGGCCCGTCAGACCGTCAGCCCGGCGCAGTACGATCAGTGCCATCCGCCGCGTTAACCGTTCCCAAACGCCAGTCGGCGATAATGCGGCAACACACGACGGGTGGGCCGGAGCAGGCTAGGGCCCGAGCAACCGGACACGAGACAATGGTTCACGGTGATACCAGAAGCTGGAAGACGGGGGTTACGCGCGACACGCGTGGGTTGACGCGCTTCGGCTATACCGCGTTCGCCGTGGCGCTCGGCATTTTCGTCCTGTGGGGCGCCTTCTTTCCGCTTTCATCTGCCGTGGTTGCACCCGGCCAGATCGTTTCGGCCGGCCAGAACAAGCTGCTGCAACATCCAACGGGCGGTGTGGTTAGCACCATCAACGCAAGCAATGGCGATTTGCTGGTTGCAGGGGACGCAGTACTCTCCATAGAACCCGTGGAAGTCGTCGCGGAGCTGGAACGGCTGCGCTCCAAGGAAAACCTGCTGCTTGCCAAAAAGTCGCGCCTGCAGGGTGAGGCTGTAGCATCGGCCACCGTGCCTGCAGAATGGCATCAGGTTTCCCTAAGCAGCGCAGTTGCCCCCGATGTTTCCGAGCCGCAACGAAACAACCAGGTGTTTCAACAGCAGGCAGCCGAGATGGCGGCCCGCAATGCGCGTTTTGACGGAGAACTGTCGGCGCTTGAAAACCAACTTGCCACGATCAGAAGCGAGCGTGACGGCATTGCTGATCGCATCACGACGCAGACCCGCCTGACGGCATTGCTGGGTGAGCAGGAAGCGCGTATGGGGCCGTTGGCAGACGAAGGCTACATTGCGCGCGTTAGATTGTGGGAAGTGCAATCGCGCCGGTTGGAGGCCGATGCACGGCTGGCCGATCTTGAGGCGCGCAAGGCATCACTGACGGCGCGCGAGGCCGAAATCGGCGACCGGATCAGGACGGTGGGTGCCGGCAAGGCCGAGGATGATGCGCGTGAACTTTCGGCGGTACTTGCCGAACTTGCCGCGCTGCAAAGCCAGATTGACGCGGCTGAGCGTGCTGTCGGCCAGACAAGCATCCGGGCGCCGGTTGGCGGCAAGCTGGTCAATTTCGTCGCCAACACGGTCGGCGGTGTAATCGCGCCGGGCCAGATCATAGGCGAAATCGTCCCATCGCAGGCAGCGCCGCATGTTGAAGCAAGGATTTCGCCGGCCGATATCGCCGAAATGCATACGGGGCTGTCGGCGCAAATCGTGATTACAGCGCTCAATCGCCGGCTCAATGACCCGATCGAGGCGGAAGTCAGCTATGTCCCCGCCGATTCAGCCTTCGATGAATCTATCGGTACCAGCTATTTCCCTGTGCACCTTGCATTGGAGATACCGAAGGGCATTGATGATGTGATCCAGCCGGGCATGGAGGCCGAAGTTTATATTCGCGTCGCCAGTCGCAGCTTCTTTTCCTATGTTCTGCAGCCTGTCTCCGATAGCTTCCGGCGCGCCTTCCGCGAGCGCTGACGCCTGCCTGCTTATCGGTTTGTTAACCTTGATATTTCATTATTGCAGCAATGAAATCGCCTGGTGCGTCATCGCCTGAATCCGGTGCAATTACCGGCGCGACTGCCACGTCCGGGGCGAAGGGACGGGCGATGAGACGGGCAATCCAGGTAATCGGCATGCTTGTAACAGCCTGCGCGGCGACCGCAGCGCATGCCGAGGAAGTCGCCGCGCCCTCGACCGATGACCATAGCGCGTCTGAAGTGATCAGCCCCGCGCCATGGAAGTTGCGGCCGGCATGGAAGTTGCGCCCGTCGAGTCAGCATATCTCAAGCCGCTCGCTGCTGGCAGGAACATCTCCTGCAACCGATCATACCAATGACACACCCCTTGGCCTTGTTGGTAAGGCGCTGGAGCGCAGCGATGCACTCAAGGCAGAAAGCCTGCGCGTCGAAGCGCGCGAGCATGCCGCACAAGCGGAGCACGCCCGCCTCCTGCCGAAGCTTTCTCTTGAAACCGGTCTTGAGAAATCCAACGGCAGGTATGCCGGCGCCCATGCCAGCGCAAGTGTCGGCGTCACCGCCGAATGGACCATCTATTCAAGCGGCGCCAATCTTGCTGCCATCAATGCCGCGCATCTGCGGGCGGAATCGGCAGCTTTCGGTTATCTGGCCGCTGAACGCCGCGCCGCACTCGAAGTAATCGAAACACAAATGCGTCTCGAACTGGCGCGGCGCCAGTATAGTCACATTGCCGGAACACTCGCCCGGTTGCGAGATATCCGCACGGCAACGCAGACGCTGGAAAAATCGGGATTTGCCAGCCGCACCGATCTGGCTCAGCTCGATGCTGAAATAGAGTCGGTGCGCGCCGAACTGCAGGAGGCCAAGTCCCAGCGAGAGCAGGAGGTAATTGCGTATCGCGATATCGTGGGCACAAAGCCGCCGGCAAAGCTTCCCCGGCTGAACGGCGCGCGGCTGCTACCCCAGGACGTCGAGGCGATGATGGCCCGCGCACTCAACGGCAACTACAGAGTCAAAGCAGCGCAATCGGCGGCCCTGGCAGCAGACGCCGAGCGTGATGCGGTGCGCGGACAATATCTGCCACGCGTGTCGCTATACGGTTCGGCGATTGCCGACGATGCTTACGGCGAGGACTGGACTGTCGGGATGAAGCTGACCGTTCCGCTGGTCGATTATGCGGCAATGCCACGCTACCGCGAGGCCAACGCCAATGCCTATGCGAGCTATTTCGAGCGTGCCGATATCGAGCGACGGGTGCGCCGGGAGCTTGCCGGTGAATGGGCACGCCATCGCGCGTTGTTGCGCCAGCAGCATTCCTATTCCAGGCAGGCCAAGGCGCTGCGGCGCTCGACAAAGGGATTGAGAAAGCAGCTCGAGGCCGGCCTGCGACCGGTGGACGACGTGCTGCGTGAAGAGATCGAATTGGCAAGCGCGCTCATTGCTGCTGATCGTTCGCGCATCGCTGCCGAGACTGCTGCCTGGCGGATTGCTGTGCACTTCCCCGATCTGACGTTGGCCGATTTTTCCATCCAATAGTACAGCCGACATCCGGCAACACGCGATGTTGGCCAAGGCGAAGTGTGCCCGGCATTCACACCACGTAGTCGACTTGTAGGGAAAGGCATTTAAAAACAACCGTCTGGTTGGAAATCAAATGCTTGACAATGACTGGAGCGGGTAGCGGGAATCGAACCCGCATATTCAGCTTGGAAGGCTGCTGCTCTACCATTGAGCTATACCCGCCCGGTTCCCTGCCGGTCCCTGTCCGCCTGCCTCTTCCGTCTGCCCGCTGCCAGGGCAGTATGAGGGCTTGTGAAGAGGTTTTCGGAAAAGAACATCGGCCAGGATGACGGTTGCCGGAATGGTGGGGGAAGTAGGACTCGAACCTACGAAGCATTACGCAGCGGATTTACAGTCCGCCCCCTTTGCC
>JAGRLQ010000365.1 GCA_020441735.1 Nitratireductor sp. | reverse complement strand
TGCTCTATTCGCGCTTCTTTGCCCGTGCGATGACCATCACCGGCCATCTCAATGAAGTCAGGGAACCTTTCGAGGGTCTCTTCACCCAGGGCATGGTGGTGCACGAAACCTACAAGGGGCCGGATGGCTGGGTAACCCCCGCCGAAGTCCGCGTCGAAGGCGAGGGCGATGCCCGCAAGGCCTTCCTGATCGGCGATGACAGCGAGATCACCATCGGTTCGATTGAAAAGATGTCGAAATCGAAGAAGAACGTGGTCGATCCCGACGACATCATCGCCTCCTATGGTGCCGATACGGCGCGCTGGTTCATGCTGTCGGATTCGCCGCCCGACCGCGACGTGATCTGGACGGAGGCCGGTGTCGAAGGCGCACACCGTTTCGTTCAGCGCATCTGGCGGCTGATCAACAGCGTCGCGGAAGTGCCGAAGCCGGATGTAAGTGAAGCGGATGAAGCCGCGCTCGAACTGACAAAAGACACCCACAAGACCATCAAGTTCGTCGGTGAGAACATCGAGGCACTCGGCTTCAACCGCGCCGTCGCATCGATCTACACCCTGGTGAACCGGGTTCAGGCCGCCTGGAACGACGGCAATGTGCAGGACGCCGGCCTGCAGCATGCCTGCCGGCAGGCTTGCGACATCCTCGCCCGGCTGATTGCCCCGATGATGCCTCATCTGGCGGAAGAATGCTGGCAGGCACTTGGAAACAGCGGCATGGTTGCCGAACAGCCCTGGCCGCAATTCGACCCTGCTCTGGTGGTAGACGACACCCTGACCCTGCCGGTACAGGTCAACGGCAAGAAGCGGGCGGATGTGACGGTCGGCGCCGAAGCTTCCCAGGAGGATATTATCGCTGCAACCCTCGCCCTTGATGTGATAAAGGGGTATCTCGACGGCAAGGAACCCAAAAAGGTGATCGTGGTTCCCAAGCGGATTGTGAACATCGTCGTATAGGAATGGCATATTCCGGCATCCGCCAGGTCGGCAAAGCCGGAAACGTGACAGAACAGAGCCTGGAGTTGGCATGAATCGCTTCTTTTGCGCAGCAAAGTTCACCAGAAAACTCGCCGGAGGCCTGTCGGCGTTTGCCCTGGCAGCATTGCTCCAGGCCTGCCAGTTCCAGCCGCTCTACTCTTCCGACAGCGGCACAGTCGCCAATTCAAGCTTCGCCCTTTCCTCTCTTTCGGTGGCTGAGGTTGACAGCCGGGTCGAGCAGCAGGTTCGCAACCATCTGATTTTCCTGCTCAGCGGTGGCGCTGCACCGCTCAATCCCAGTCATGAGGTTCGTATCCGTGTTTCCTCGAATTCGCGGGTGCTCGCCGCCAGGGTGAAAAGCGGCCAGTCCAGTCAGATCGGCAACACAGCCGGTAGCGTCGAATTGACCGCGAGCTATGAAATCTATGATTTCGCTTCCAAGGAAATCGTCCATCGTGGAAGCCGGTTCGCCAGTGCCGCCTATGACAAAACCAGTCAGTCCTTTGCCAGCGAACGGGCAGCACGTGACGCGGAAAACCGCGCCGCCCGCGAAGTCGCCGAACAATTGCGGTTCGCCATCGCTTCCGATCTTTCCTCAAGCTGAGCATTGGCATGCCTGCCCTGAAACCGGCCGAGATCGGACGCTTTCTTGAAAGGCCGGATCCTTCCTGGCGCGCAATTCTGGTCTATGGACCCGACAGCGGACTGGTCAGCGAGCGTGCTGACAAGCTTGCTGCGAGCTGCGGCGTCGACACAGCCGATCCTTTTGCCACCATCCGGCTCGATGCCGACACGGCAGCCGCAGACAGGAACCGCCTGCTGGACGAAGCCTTTACCATCGGCATGTTCGGCGGCGACCGGCTCATCCGAGTTTCCGGCCAGACCAGACGCAATCTTGCCGATGCGGTGAAACCGCTGCTGCAACAGAAGCTCGAAAATGCCTGGGTGCTGATTGAGGCCGGAGACCTGAAAAAGGGAGCTGCGCTGCGAACGGCATTCGAGAAGTCACCCAATGGTGTCGCCATTCCCTGCTACTTGGATGAGGCGCGGGCGCTGGATGAACTCATTGCCGAAGAACTGACGGGCAAGGGATATGCCGTCAACCGGGAGCTTGCAGCCTATCTCCGGCAGTTTCTCGGTGGCGACAGGCTGGCAAGCCGCAATGAATTGCGCAAGCTGGCACTCTATGCCGGCGATGAGAAAGAAATCACCCGCGAGCATGTCAACGCTATTGTCGGCGACGCATCCATAATCGACCTAGACGAAGTATTCGATTCCATTTCGGCAGGAGAGATGTCCGCGCTGGAAGAAGAAGTCGGGCGGCTGCTCGAACAGGGCATGGCTGCCGACATGTTGCTGCTCAATGCGCTGCGCCATTTCCAGACGCTGCACGAACTGCGCGGAAAGATGGAAAGCGCGCGCGTCAGCGCCAAGGCTGCGGTCGATGGTGCCCGTCCGCCCGTCTTCTGGAAACGCAAGGACCGGTTGACGCGTATTCTGTCGAAACTTTCGACCGCACAACTCGAGCGTATAATGGCTCGCCTGCACCAGGCCGGTTTCGAGGCCCGGGCCAATCCGGAACTGGGCGCTGCAATTGCCGGAACCTGTTTTCTGGCCGTGGTTCTCGAAGCCCGTCAGGCTTCATGAGATCGCTGGACAACACCAGTACTTTTTACGAGAGCAACCGCTGGCAAAGGCTTTCGAACTGATCCAGCGACTTGTACTTGATGCGCAATTCGCCTTTCTCGCCCTTGCCGAGCCGGATGTCGGTCTTGAGGCCAAGCCGCTCCTCGATCTGGCGTTCCAGCGCCTTGGTGTCAGCTGCCTTGAAATCCAGGCTCTTGGTTTCCAGCTTCCGGGGTGGTTTTCCGCCATCCTCTGTCTTCTGGGTCAGTGCTTCAGCCTGCCGTACCGAAAGCCCGTCCTTCACAATCCGGTTCGCCAGGCCGACCGGATCGTCACTGGTTACCAGGGCTCGCGCATGACCGGCTGAAAGGTCGCCGGAGGAAAGCAGTGCCTGTACCGCATCCGGCAGTTTCAGGAGGCGCAGCGTGTTGGCGACATGGCTGC
>JAGRLQ010000364.1:191-5093 GCA_020441735.1 Nitratireductor sp. | reverse complement strand
AGGTGGTCGACCATGATGATGGGGATGTTGGGTTGTTGCTGCATTTTGAATCCCTTGTGCGCGGCCGCTGCCAGGCAGATTCAACTGCGTGAAAGAAAAGCGCAAGGAGGTTCCGGCGGCGGCAGCGGCAGTTCCGTCAGCGGCTTTGCGAGGCGTTGGCCCGTATGCGGGAAAGCAGGTCGAAGAGCGTCTCGATTTCCGCTTCGCTGAAGCCATCGAGCAGGCGGGCGTTCGCCTGCAAGTAGAATTTACCCAGATGGGAAAGCGCCTTGCCCTTGTCCGTCAGGTATACGCGCACGGCCCGGCGGTCCTGCGCATCGGGTCTGCGTTCGACCAGGCCGGCGTCTTCCATGCGGGCGACAATACGGGAGGTGGCCGGCAGGAGATTGCCGGAGAAGGTCGAGAGCTCGCTGACGAGCAGACCATCCCGGCGCCACAAGGCCGACATCAACACCCATTGCGGCAGGGTCAACCCGTATTCAGCCAGCATCTCGTTGGCGAGGGCATTGGTCATGCTGGTAGTGTTGTTGAGTAACCGGCCAAGGGAGCGGGCAGGAGGCTCAAGATCGCCGGTTGACATTATTTAATTTCCATGTAAATCATTTCTATGTAAACAAACTAGTTACCCCGGCAGTCCGCGGCTTGTCAATGCCGCTGCCTTTCCATCTATCCGGAGCAATCCCATGCAGAAGAGTACCCCGAAGAAATACGGCGCTGTTGCCGTTACCGTCCATTGGCTTACCGCGCTGCTGATTGCCGGCCTGCTGATCTCCGGCAACCGCATGGATGGCATGGCGGATTCGGCTGCCAAGGCGCAGTTGCTGATGATACATGCGCCTGTGGGCGTGCTGATTGGCCTGCTGACGCTGTTCCGCATCTTCTGGTGGTGGCGTTTCGACCGCAAGCCGGAACCTGTTGGCACCACGTCAGCTTGGCAGGAAAGGGCGGCGCAGGGCGTCCATGTGCTGTTTTACGTGGTGATCCTCGGCATGGCGGCCAGCGGCATCGGCATGATGGTGCTGTCGGGGGCAGGCGAGATCGTCTTCGGCGGCGCGCCGGGGCCGCTGCCCGATTTCGGCAATTATGCCCCGCGGGCCCCACACGGGATCGGCGCCAAGGCCATGGTTGCCCTTCTGGTGCTGCATGCGGGCGCAGCACTGTATCATCATTTCTTCCTGAAGGACGGGCTGATATGGCGGATGTGGTATCGTTAATTTATTGAAATAAAAGAAGATTGGCGGCTCCCGGGCCGCCTTTTTTGTCGCCGGTTTCACCCTTTTTCGGCGATGTGACGGAACGCACAGCGGCTCTGAGGCGTTTGGAGGAATATGGGATCAACAGAAAGGGGATGTCCCATGTTAAAGATGCTTTTTGCCGCTATCGCCGTTTCCGCTGCCATTACCGGTGCTGCCGCACTTGCTGCCGGCAGGGGTGCTGACGACGGGGTAAGCGATATCCGCTCCGCTAGCGCCGTCATCGAGGGCCGTGAAGGTCATGTCGACTGCCGCTCGCAGGTCTGGCCCAACATCGACACCAAGTGCCTGAGCCATGTTTCAGACCGCATGAGCGTGCGTTCGGCCCGCGTCGTCGAAATGTGATTTTCGCAGGGCCGCTTGCCTGCGGCCCTGATTTGCAATTCCCGTCAGGGCATCCAGCGCGCCTTGCGCTTTTCCACGAAGGCCAGGGTGCCTTCCTTGCCCTCTTCTCCAGTCACCGCATCGACGAACAGGTCTGCTGCATGTTCTACCAGCGTGTCGGACTGGACGAAACGGGCATCCCGCAACAGCTTCTTTGATACAGCGACGGCTTGTGGCGCACATGTCAGCGCGTGTTCGACGGCCTGGCCCAGGGCTGTATCCATGTCATCGGTCACCGCATGGACGAGGCCAATGCGCATGGCTTCCTCGACCCCGATGCGCGCACCGGTCACCGTCAGGCGCTTGGCTTCGGAATAACCGATGCGCTCGAGCAGGACCGGCGCTATCTGGGCCGGGATGAGGCCAAGGGTTGCCTCCGGCAGGGCAAATTTCACCGTGTGGGAGGCGATCGCGATGTCGGAAGCGCAGGCCAGGCCGAAACCGCCGCCCATGACGGCGCCTTCCAGTGCCGTGATGATGGTTTTCGGCGTTGTGGCAAAACGCGCGACCATGGCGCCGAAAGCGCAGGAAAGCTCGTGGATGGCCTTTGCCGGATCGTCCGCATTGCGGGCGTTTGCCATGTCCTTGATGTCGGCGCCTGCCGAGAAGGTGCCGTCGGCACCGCGCACCACGATAATACGAATGGCATCACTCTTTTCGGCATCGTCCAATGCGCCGACCAGTTCCTCCAGCAAGGCCAGTGACATGGCGTTCCTGACCTGCGGGCGGTTGAGCGTGAGATAGCGCACGCCATCTGCGTCGCGGATAAGGACCAGGTCTTCGCTCATGGCTTACGAGGCCTTTCGTTCATTGTGCCGGCTGGCGGCAAAGCGGTAGATGCGGTCGCAGGCTTCGGCGATGTCGTCATCGGAAATGGTGAAGGCGATGCGAACGCAGCCGTCAGCAGAAGGGCCGAAGGGCTTTGCATCAAGCACGGCGACCTTCTCGTTTGCATAGAGTTGCTGGGCAAACTCCGCCGAGCTGTAGCCGGTCCCGGTGACGTCGAGCAGCACGTACATGGCACCTTCGGGCGCGATCGGGTGCAGTCCCGGCGCGCCTGACAGCTTGTCGAGCACAATGTTGCAGCGGCGGTGATAGGCGTCTCGCATCTCCTCGACATCCTTGCGGCAGTCGCGCAGGGCGGTGACCGAGGCATGCTGGATGAAGGCGGAGACGCCGTAATGCATGACGATGCCGGCATGGTGGGCATGATGGATGAATTCCTCGGGGCCTGCGACCCAGCCGACGCGCCAGCCGGTCATGGCAAGTGCCTTCGACAGGCTGCCGCAGGTTACCGTGCGCTCGGCCATGCCGGGGAGGGCGGCAATCGAGTGGTGTTTGCCGTCATAGACCTGGCCTGCATAGACTTCGTCGGCGATTACCCAGAGATCATGGCGCCTGGCGATGTCGGCGATGGCTTCCAGTTCGTCCGGCGTGAAGACCGCGCCGGTGGGGTTGTTGGGATTGGCAAACAGGATTGCTCTCGTGTTGGCGGTCACCGCCTGCTCGATGAGATCAGGCTGGGGCCGGAAGCCGGTTTCACGCGGACAAGAGACCCGCACCAGTTTGGCGCCGTTGACCTCGAAGGTCGACTGATAGGTCAGATACATCGGTTCAAGCGCGATGATTTCGTCGCCTTCCTCGAGCAGGCAAAGCGAGGCGGCAAACAGTGCATTCTGGGTGCCCTGGCAGATCATCACATTGTCCGGGCCGATGCGGTAATCCTCTGCCGAAGCGCCGGAAACGCGCATCAGTTCGCCGGCAACAGCCTCGCGCAGGGCAGGCAGGCCGGGAATGTCGATGTAATGGGTTTCGCCCGCATCCATCGCCTGTTTGGCACTGTCGATGATTGCCTGCGGCGTGTTGAAATCTGGATCACCGACGGCGAGGATGATCACGTTTTCGCCCGCTGCCTTGTCCTTCCAGGCCTGAAACAGAATGTGCCAGGCGGCAGAACCTTCATTGGCGGTGCGGTTAACGAGGGAGGCGTATTTCGGCATGGGAAAATCCGGATGTGAGCGTTCTTTTGGCGAGCCCTAGCAGGGGCATGGCGCCAAAAGCAAGAGGTGTTGGCGGGAGCCTCAAGCTCACAGTGTCCGCATCAGGCTGACAATGGCAAGCGATAGCAGCAGGATCAGGCAGAAGCGCTTGTAGAAGCCCTCCAGCGAGGGCCGGAACAGCCAGCTTCCTATCAGCACACCGGCGATGACGGCAGGTGAGAAGACCAGCGAGCGCCACGCCGCCGTCATGTCGAGCACGCCGTAGAGCAGCAGATAGACGGTGGAGGTGAACATGCCGAGGAAAAGGAACATCACCAGCGAAGCACGCATGGTGCGCGCGGTCTTGTCCTGCGATAGCACATAGAGGGCGACCACCATGCCGCCGATGGAGGCCAGGCCAGTTGCGATACCCGACGTCACGCCGGAAATGTAGAGGCCAGGCCTTGTCGCCAGGAAGGGGATGCGCACCTTGAACAGTTGCAGTGCGGCCAGCGTAATGAGCAGTATCAGTGCAATTAGCCTGGAGGTGTCAATGGGCAGGGTGGTAGTGGCGTAAAGGCCGATGGGCGAGCCGATGATCGAGCCGATCACCAGCCCCCAGACGATGCGCATGTCGGCTTCCTTCATGCCGCCGCGAAACATCATCAGGCTGGCGGTGGCCTCCAGCAGAAAACAGACCGGAATCAATTCCACCGGGGGAATAAGGGTGACGATCGAGGCCATGATCAGCGCCGACAGGGCAAAGCCCGCAAAGCCGCGCACGATGGCCGCGACCAAAATTGCCCCGGCGCAGAGCAACAGCTCGTCCGGGGCCAGTTGGGTCAGATCGGTCAGCGCTTCGATCATGGTGTGTCAGGCGGTGCCGCCAGACCGGATGCGAAAGCGGCTTACGCTCACACCGCGCCCTGCTGGGGCTTCATGTCCTTCGGATCGATGCCTGCAACGGCAACCGGCGCCTTCATGGCGTCGCGCCGGAAGGGCTCGCCCAGTTCCTGGTTGATCAGCGCTTCGATGAAGGTGGTGGTGCCGTTCTTCATCTGGTCCTCGACGGCCTTGGCGAGCGCCGCAGTCAACTCGTCCATGGTGCGCACCTGAATGCCCTTGACGCCACAGGCTTCGGCAATCTTCGCATAGGAAACATCGGGGTCGAGCTCGGTGCCGACGAAGTTGTCGTCATACCACAGGGTCGTGTTGCGCTTTTCCGCGCCCCACTGGTAGTTGCGGAAGACGACCATGGTGATCGGCGGCCATTCCTCGCGGCCGAT
>JAGRLQ010000364.1:0-168 GCA_020441735.1 Nitratireductor sp. | reverse complement strand
TCTCGTTCATGGAAATGCCGAAGGCGCCATCGCCGGCAAAGCCGACAACCGGCACGTTCGGGTTGCCGATCTTGGCGCCGGTGATTGCCGGAAAGCCGTATCCGCAGGGGCCGAAGAGGCCGGGCGCCAGATATTTGCGGCCATTCTCGAAGGTCGGATAGGCGTTGC
>JAGRLQ010000363.1 GCA_020441735.1 Nitratireductor sp. | reverse complement strand
AGCAATTGTTCAACTGGCGCGCTGATGTGCGCCCGCGCATTGTCGGCAAGTTCGACCACAAGGACCGCCACCTTCTTTCGCTGCACGAGGAAATCACTGCCGGTGTCGCCACCCGCATCATTGCCACCCGCCTGCTCGATTACGACCTGCCGGAAGGCCTGCGCAAGAACCTGAAGAAGAAGCTCGAATACTACAATGACCGCCACGAGTTGCGGCTGAGCCACAAGACGCCGGTCAACCGCGTCGCACATTTCTGCGCCGGCTGCCCGCACAATACCTCGACCAAGGTGCCGGACGGCTCCCGCGCCTTTGCCGGCATCGGCTGCCACTTCATGGCGCTGTGGATGGACCGCAATACCGAGACCTATACCCATATGGGCGGCGAAGGCGTTACCTGGGCGGGCATCGCGCCCTTCACCGATGAAAAGCATGTTTTCGCCAATCTCGGCGACGGCACCTATTTCCATTCCGGCATCATGGCGATCCGCCAGTCGGTCGCCTCCGGTGCCAACATCACCTACAAGCTGCTCTACAACGACGCCGTGGCAATGACCGGCGGCCAGAAGATCGACGGCTCGCTTACCGTGCCGGAACTGGCCGCCCAGTTGCAGGCCGAGGGCGTAAGGAAGCTATGGCTGGTTTCCGACGAACCGGAGAAATACTCCGGCGTCTCACTGCCCGCCGGCATCACCATCAAGCACCGCGACTGGCTCGACGACGTTCAGCAGGAAGCCCGCGAAACGGAGGGCTGCACGGCGATTATCTACGACCAGACCTGCGCCACGGAAAAACGCCGCCGCCGCAAGCGCGGCACGATGGCCGACCCCGACAAGCGCGCCTTCATCAACCCGCTGGTCTGCGAGGGCTGCGGCGACTGTTCGGTACAGTCCAACTGCATTTCCATCGAGCCGCTGGAAACCGAATTCGGCCGCAAGCGCCAGATCAACCAGTCCTCCTGCAACAAGGACTTCTCCTGCGTGAAGGGCTTCTGCCCCTCCTTCGTCACAGTGCAGGGCGCGAGCCTGAAGAAACGGCAATTGCCGGCGCTTGCCGACGAGTCCCTGCCGGAACCTGAAATCGTGCCGCTTGAGGACGACGTCTACAACATTGCGATTACCGGCGTCGGCGGTACGGGCGTACTGACCATCGGCGCAATCATTGGCATGGCCGCCCATATCGACGGCAAGGCGGCGATGATCCAGGACTTCTCAGGCCTTGCCCAGAAGGGCGGCGCGGTGCTCTCCCACATCCGTCTCTCCAAGACGACCGATCTCGTGGCAGCAGCCCAGATCCCGCCGGGCGAAGCTGACCTCCTGATAGCAGCCGACACGGTGGTCGCTTCCGACAAGGGACCGATTGCGCTTTATGCCACGAACCGTACCAAGGGCATCCTGAATACCCACCTCACGCCGGTTTCCTCCTTTGTCTTCGACCGGGATTTCGATTTCCGTGAGACATCCGTCATCAACACCATCTCCAAAGGCATCAGGGAAAATCCCGACAAGGTGGATTTCACCCGCCTCGCCGAACTGGTCTGCGGCGATTCGATTGCCACCAACATCATGATGCTGGGCTATGCCAGCCAGAAGGGCACCCTGCCGATCGGCGTCAATGCGCTTGAAAAAGCCATCGAACTCAATGGTGTTGCCATCAAGGCCAACAAGCTTGCCTTCAACTGGGGGCGCCGTTTTGCCGAAAAGCCTGACGAGATGTTCAAGCTGCTCGCCGAAGCCCACAGCCTGCCGGAAGAGCCGGAAACACTCGAGCAGCTCATCGACCGCCGTGCTGAATTCCTCACCGCCTATCAGGATGCAGCCTATGCCAAACGCTATCGCGATCTGGTGGCAAAGGCGGAAGCCGCCGAAGCAAAGCTCGGCACCAAGCGGGATCTGACCAATGCGGTTGCCCGCTACTTCTTCAAGCTGATGGCCTACAAGGACGAGTACGAAGTTGCCCGCCTCTTCACCGATGGCGACTTCAAACAGCGCCTCGGAGAGACCTTCGATGGCGACCTGAAGCTGACCTTCCACCTAGCTCCGCCGATCTTCAAGGGCAGGACGCTGCCAAATGGCCGCCCGGCCAAGCGCGAATTCGGGCCTTGGATGTTTACTGCCATGAAATGGCTGGCGAAGATGAAGCGACTGCGCGGCACCGCATTCGACCCGTTCGGCCGTTCCGAAGAGCGCCGCACCGAGCGCCGGCTGATCACCGACTATGAGGCGATGATCGGCGATCTCGCCGCAGACCTTTCGAATCGCAACCACCGCTTTGCCGTCGCCCTCGCCCGCATTCCCGATGAAATCCGAGGCTATGGCCCGGTGAAGGAAAAGTCGGTCGAAAAGGCGGAAAAGAACAAGGCAGCCCTGCTCGCCCAGTTCGCCAACCCGCCCGCAGAGGTAAAGGCCGAAAAACTCGAGGCAGCCGAATAAACTGAAACAATACGGTGCAGCGTGGGCCAGCCCTGTATTGCCCTAGCGCACCGGGCGCGGATACCAAGGCGCTTCCGGTGTTTCGATGCCGGTCTCCTGATCCTGCTCAACCTCGCGCCAGACGGTCTTGTCCATCGGCATGACGCTTGCATCCCGGCCCTTCACATAGCTTTGCTCGCGCACGATCATCCGGTAGGCGGCATTCAGCGCCTTCGCCCGCCCGGCGGACGGCATGATCAGGGGTGCAATGTCCGACTGAATTTGCTCGGCCTTCTCATCGCCAAGCTTGCCGTCTTCGAGCCAGGCCGCGATCAGCTCAAGATTGGCGCGGAACTCGTCGCCAGCTCTGTTTGTCCGAAGATAGTGGCGGTAGTCGCCCTCGCCATCGGCACGAACCAGATCCGGCGTTCCGGCAAGTCCTTTTTGCGTCCAGTGGTACCAGCCATCCCGGAACGAACCGGCTTCCAGTTTGCGTGGAAAGGCAAAGGTTGAATCATCCGTGGTTCCGATGCTGCCGTGACAACCCATGCAGAACACGGTTTCTTCAAAGCTTTGCGGCCGCAACTCGCCTTCGGCATCTTCGATGAACCCCTGCAGTCGCCAGCCGGTCCCGTTCGGAATGCCGGTTTCCGAATTGCCGAAGAACTGCTTGGTGCGGTCCGGAAAATCACTGTCTTCCTTCTTCTCCGCCAATGCCCATTCTTCGAGATCGGCATAACTCATCCAGCTTGTCTTGCGCATGAAGCGCACTTCCTTGATCCTTTTGGCCATGCCGACCCCTTCCAGGCGCGGACCGAGATAGCGCACAGTGTGGAGAAACTCTGTGCCAAGCGGATAAAGACCCGCAGCAAGCGGCGCTTCGCGCGCCGGCAACATGCCAGCCCGGCCTGCCCATTGCATGGTGACACCTTCAAGCGGCGCAAAGGCGTAGGTAATCTTGTTGGCGGTGCCGAGTTTCCCGTCCCTGTCGAGATCCGCCCCCATGGCCGCTTCATCGACCGGCGGTATCGCCACATCGCTGCGCCGGATCAGCGCTTCGGCGATCGCAAGATTGGTCTTGTAGACGGCAATATCCTCGGCTCCGGAAGCATTCTGCCGGTAGATCTCCGGCAGGCGAATCATCACATCATCGGTTGATCCGTTGGTGGGCCAGAAGGTGCCTGGCAGTGGCTGGTAAGCAAAGGCACGCCAGCCTGTCAGGCTGCCATCCGCATGACGGTCGAAGCCCGCGTCATCGAAATTGAAATTGCAATCGGGTACATAACCGGACCATTTGCCGTCACCATCCACATCCCATTGCGCAGGCGGCGTCGCCAGTTTGGCCGCAAGAACCGAATGTCCATCCGCATCATGATAATTGTCCGTCTCGACCCACGCTCCAATGTCGCCGGCATCGGTCGCGGCCACTTCGTCAGACCTGTCGACAAACAGATTGGTCCAGGGGTTTTTCAATCCCGGTCCGGGAATGGCGTAGGATTGCTGCAGATCGGGATCATTCACGAAGTTCGGCCGCCTGGCCGCAGTGTGGCAGGTCTGGCAGGGATTGTGAACGCCGCCCGCTTCATCCGTGGTTTTCGTGTAGCATTGCGGGGGGATGTAGGCGGTCTTGTTGTCAAGCAGGGTCTTGTGCAGATCCACCGCAAACGCAGGCGTGGCGCCGGCCATCAGGGCGAATAACATGGTACGATACATCGGGCTCTCCGCGCCGGCTGTTCAAAAAAAGCGGGGCCCGAAAATCCAGGCCCCGCATCGCATCTTCGTTCAATCAGTAACCGAACTTGCCGAGTGCCGGGAACGGACCGATATAGCCGACATAGGCGCGTGCATCGGCAGCGTCCGCCAGCTTGTCTTCATCCGACTCGCCATAGGGGTGCTGAACGACCGACATCAGATAGCCGTGGCCGTTGACGTCCGAATACCAGTAGGGAGAGGTCGTTTCCGAGCCGTAAGGCGTCGAGAAGATCCGGGTCAGCTTGCCGGTTTCAATATCCATCGACCAGATCGCATCGTTCTGGTGGCCCGAACCGGTGTCCTCGCCGATGATCAGCGTGTTGTAGCCCGGGATGTAGGTGATGTTGTCCGGGTTGGCGAT
>JAGRLQ010000362.1 GCA_020441735.1 Nitratireductor sp. | reverse complement strand
CGCTGCATGCGCCGGAAGAGGACATCGCGCGCTATGACGGCATCTACAATGCCGGCTGGGACAAGATCCGCACCGCCCGGCACGAGGAGATGAACGGGCGGCAAGTATTACAGAAGAACTGGCAGATTTCGCCGCGCGACAGTGAAGTACCACCCTGGCAGGCAATCGAGCACAATGACTGGGAAGCCAGCAAGATGGCGACCTACGCCGCCATGGTCGACCGGATGGACCAGTCGATCGGACGCTTCATCCAGGCGCTGAAGCGGCTCGGACAGTATGAGAACACGCTGATCCTGTTTCTGTCCGACAATGGCGGTTGTGCGGAATTCATGGCCGAGGATGGCTGGGCGAAATTCTTTCCCGACAAGACTCATGATGGGCGCACCATCACCATGGGCAATATTCCGGGTCTGCGGCCGGGCGGGGCGCTGACCTATCAAAGCTATGACAAGCCCTGGGCGAATGTTTCCAACGCGCCGTTCCGCCTGTTCAAGCACTATGTGCACGAGGGCGGCATCTCGACGCCCTTCATCGCTCATTGGCCTGCGCGGATCTCCAAACCCTCAGTTTCCCATGAGGCTACCCATGTGGTCGATGTGCTGCCGACCATTCTGGAGGCGACCGGCGCGCAACCGCTTTCAGAACTTGGCGGTCATTCAATCCAGAAGTTGCAGGGGGAATCGTTTCTCGACCTGCTGGCGGGAAAGACATGGACGCGCGAACAGCCGATCTTCTTCGAACATGAAGGCAATTGTGCGATACGGCGCGGCCAGTTCAAGCTGGTCAAGAAGTATGGCGGCAACTGGGAACTCTACGACATGGAGAGCGACCGCACCGAGCTCAACGATCTTGCCGGCGGCAACCAGCCGGTGGAGGCAGACCTCCTAGCGCAATATCGCGGCTGGGCGGAAAAGACCGGTGTAATGGACTGGGACGTGGCGCTGCCGATCCTGCTGGAAGCCTGGCAGATGGACAACGCCGAGGGGTAGCTATTCACCCGACTCGTCAGCCCGGCTTTCTGCCGTCCATCTTCTTCATTTCGCGGATTTCGGCCTCTTCCAGAAGGTAGTGGTTCCAGACCCGCCCCTTGGTGACCCAGGCGATGCCGAAGGCCCACAGCGCCAGTGCCTCGAAGATGAATGTCCAGTAGTCGAGCAACCCGCCGGAAATCACGATGCCGTTGAATTTCTCCAGCAGCACTGAGGCGAGCAGCATGGCGATGGACATCAGGATGACCGTTCCGGAAATCACGTAGATGGTGTTGCGCAGTTTCTTGGTCTCGGTGAGCTCGTTGCCGCCGCGTTTGCGGTCCTTCTTTTCCACCCGGGTGAAGACAAACAGCGAGTACCAGGCAAGAAAGCCGAACAGTATCGACGCTGCGAGATAGTGCAGCATGCCCGACCAGCCGAAAAGCTCGAAGGCGGCAATTCCGCCATCGCCGGGCAATGCGAACCGCGTGACGGAACCTTCGCCAAGCTCCATCCTGACAAAGGCCCGACCGGCAACCGGTGAAAATGTGCAACCGGCGCCGGTGGTGGGAAACAGCGCCACGCCGAAGGTTGCCAGTCCGGCAGCGGTAGCGAGCCTGCTTTCAGAGGGATTGGTGCCGCGATAGGCGATCAGGAAGGTGGCAATCACCGCCAGCGACACCACGAAAACGTCGCCGAAAAATCGTGAGTAATAAAAGTGGCTGATCGACTGGTAGAAGCAGGTGCCGAAAAAGGCGAAACCTGCCATCAGCACGAAAGGCAGCAGAATGGCGATAGCGCCGACGATGCTTGCCAATATGCGCTGGTTGATCTTGTAGGCCGGATTGTTGGCGTAGGTGTGGACCGGATCGTCCTGATAGCGATCCTCGCCGGTCTGGAATTCTTTCAGAATAGCCTGCATGGCCCCTCACGCCAGTTGCACGCCCCTCTCCATAATACCAGAATTGACTTGGCAAGTCACATGGCCCAACGCCGGTCTGCAAGCATTGCAACGGATCTCAGCGCCGGCCTTCCAGCATCATCGCAAGGCGCATCTGCAGATTGGCGAGCGTGCGCATGGCGTCCAGCTTCTGCGGGCCCTGAGGCATTGTGCGCAACTGCTCGGTGTGGCGCAGAATTTCCTTCTTGAGCTGCACTTCGGCTGGAATGGCACCCGCCTTTGCCATCAGTTGGAAGCCGAATGCCTCGATGGGGTCGCCCGGTGGCGGTGGGGGCAGGGGTTTGCCTTCGCCGGGCAGGTTGTCGAAGGCGCCCTGCTCCATGGCGGTTTCAATCAACTGGTCGGCAATGCGGTGAAAATTCATCGCTCCGCCAGTGCCAGCCGCAGGCCAAGAAAGCCGAAGGCAGCCGCAAAGGAACGTTTCATCCAGGTCATCACGGCAGGGCGGGAAATGACGAAATCCCGTGCCAGCGAGGCACAGGCGCCATAGCCGATGAAAATCACAAAGGTCATCGCCATGAAGACGGCGGCAAGGAGCACCATGTCGAATGTGGGCGAGGGACTTGCCGCCTCGACGAATTGCGGCAGGAAGGCCAGAAAGAACAGGGAGAGCTTGGGATTGAGCACGTTTATCAGCGTGCCGTTGACGGCAATACGCCAGAGCGTGGCGGGTGCCCTGTTCTCTTCAATGTCCAGCGCACCGCCGCTGCGGGTGATGTTCCAGGCCATGTAGAGCAGGTAGAGAACGCCGAGATATTTGATGATCTGAAAGGCGACGGCACTGGTGTGCAGGATTGCGGCAAGACCGGCAATGCCTGCAAGCGCCGACGGGACGATGCCCAGGGTGCAGCCGAAGGCGGCGGCAATGGAGGGGACAAAGCCCCGTCCCAGCCCGACGGCGAGCGTATAGAGAACGCCGGCGCCCGGCAGCAGCACGACAACCATCGATGTCAGCAGAAATTCGGGATTGAGCATGATCAGCCTTTCGAACAAGTCTATTTTCGGGGCCGTCGCAGGGTTTGCCACCTTTCCGCCACGGAATCCTAACCCTTCCTTTACCTTAATCCATCATTAATGTGCCATGAATGAAAGGCATAATTCCGATGCCTTCCTTTGACCATCTTTTTGGGGCTTTGGAACGCAAAGCGGACGGGGCGGGCGACGGGCCTGCCCGTTGCGATTCTCCGAAACCCAATCAGCGCACGGGGTAGTTCCCATGAACGGGATATCAATTCTTGCCGTCTCGGCGGCGTTTGCACAGGGAGTCGA
>JAGRLQ010000361.1 GCA_020441735.1 Nitratireductor sp. | reverse complement strand
CATACCAAAGCACAATCACCACGATGATGCTGATCACGACCCCCTTGCCGATCAAGCCGTAGAGCAGCCATTTGGGCATCTGGGTGTTCGGATTTTGATCAGTCATGATCATTCTCCCCCGCCTGCTCCGCCGGCCATGTTTCGGTGTCATGATCGGGATGCTGGTGACTGACGATATCCGCCATGAAGGCTGCAACACCGGCATTTTCCGCAGCATCACGCGTGGGAAGCTCATGCAGCCGGCCGAAATAGGACAGCATGTCGGCCGGATTTACCTGCAGCACCGGTGCTGCCTGTTCGGGATCATCGAGTGTACCGATTGCGATTTCAGGCTCGCCGCCCCAGTCATAAGTAAGCTGAGTGCCGCACTTGCTGCAGAACCCGCGCCGGACCTTGTTTGAACTGGCATAATGATCGGGCTCGCCCCGTGTCCATTGCAGTCCCTTGGCGGTCACCAGCGGACCGAAAAACCCGCCAAAGGCCTTCTGGCACATGCGGCAATGGCAGATGGTTGCCCGACCCAATGAATCACAGTGATAGCGCACGGCACCGCATTGGCAACCGCCGCTGTGGCCCGCGCTACTCATCTTTTGTCTCGGACCATTCGTCGGTGTTGTGGTCGGGATGCTGATTGCTTTCGATGTCAGCGAGGAAGGGAGCAAACTCCACATCTTCCTCGGTGCGGCGGCCGGGCAGTGAGCCGAGATCGTCAACCCATTCGATCTTGCCCTCCATGCCGAATTGCATCAGAGGCATCAGCGGCGTCGGATCATCAAAAGCGCCGATGGAAATCGCAAGACCGTCCTCCGCCTCATAGGACAAGGGCGTTCCACAGTTGCCGCAGAACCCGCGCAGTACATGGTTCGAAGACCGCCAGCGCTTGGGCTCGCCACGGCTCCATTCGAACTCTGTGTCGCGCGTGTTGACCAGCGGAGCATAGAAATTGCCGAAAGCCTTCTGGCACATGCGGCAATGGCAGATCGACCGGTCGAGCGGCGTTCCCTTCATTCGAAATCGGACGGCACCACATTGGCAGCCGCCCGTGTGTTCCTCGTTCTCATCCGCCAACCCTTCGTGGTGGTACTCGTCTCGACTGTCATCTGCACACATCTTGTTCATCTCCTGATGCAGCGATCGGCCCCTGTTCCGCCCGCCGGTATTTCCTTTCGCGTCACCACCAACGCTATCGCTTCAATTCCCACGTTGTGACTCGTTCCCCCGTTTCGGGGTCTTTGCCATCCTTGAGCTGAATGCCCTTGGCCAGCAACTCGTCGCGGATGCGGTCTGCTTCCGCCCAATTCTTGTCGCGGATGAAAGCAAGGCGCTGCTCGCAAATCGACTCCACCTCCGTCTTGCTCAATTCCGCTTCCACCTTTGGCGGCAATACGCCCAACAATTGTGCCGACGCGGCGAAATCCCTGTCATCCTTCAAGGCATGCAGGGCACGGATGGCACCCGGCGTGTTCAGATCGTCAAGAAGCGGCTTGATGAGTTCGGCGCTGACCTTTCCTTCCTGCGGATCGCCATGACGCCACTTGGCGAGAATGCTTTCCGCCTCTTCCAGCCGCTTGATGCTGAAATCGATGGGCTCGCGATAATGTGTCATCAGCATGGCGAGACGCAGAACTTCCCCAGGCCATTTGCGTCCGCCAAACTTTTCCGTGTGCAGCAGGTCGTGGATTGTCACGAAATTGCCCTCGGACTTGGACATCTTGCGCCCTTCGACCTGCAGATAGCCATTGTGCATCCACACATTGGCCATACGATCGGTACCGTGGGCGCAGCAGGATTGCGCGATCTCGTTTTCATGATGGGGAAAGATCAGGTCGAGCCCGCCGCCATGGATGTCGAACACCTCGCCGAGATGGGCTTTCGACATGACCGAGCATTCGATGTGCCAGCCGGGACGGCCATGGATCGAGACCGTTTCGCCGGTGATTGAAAAGCGCCCTTCCCAGCCAGGCTGCTCAGCGGAGGATTCCTTCCACAACACGAAGTCGCCGGGGTTCCGCTTGTGATCCTTCACATCGATGCGCGCGCCGGCCTGCTGTTCGTCCAGCCTGCGGTTGGACAAGGCGCCGTAATTGTCCATGGAAACCACGTCGAACAGGATTTCAGCGCCTTCGGCGCCCTGCGCCAGATAGGCGTTTTTCCTGTCGATGAGAGTCTGGATCATCGCCACCATGCCTTCGATGTGTTCGGTGGCGCGTGGCTCGTGGGTCGGCTCAAGGCAACCCAGCGCCTTCACATCGGCATGAAACTGGTTGGCGGTCTTTTCGGTGACCGAGCGGATCGCCTCATTGAGCGAGATCTTTCCGGCAGCAATGTCGTCGCCGAAATCGCGCAAGGCGCGGGCATTGATCTTGTCATCCACGTCGGTGATGTTGCGCACATAGGTGACGTGGCCTGCGCCGTAGACATGCTGCAGCAGGCGGTACAACACATCGAAAACGATGACGGGGCGGGCATTGCCGATATGAGCGTAGTCATAGACCGTCGGCCCGCAGAC
>JAGRLQ010000360.1 GCA_020441735.1 Nitratireductor sp. | reverse complement strand
GAGCGCGGCTTCATCCGCCGCCTGCCCAACCGCGCCCGCGCGCTGGAGGTCATCAAACTGCCCGACGGCTTTGATCCCGCCAGACAGGCGTCTGCCACAGTATCGCCCCCCGCACCGGCAAGGGGGTTTGGCGTCATTGAAGGCGGGCTGTCGGATGCCCCGGAACAGCCGGAACGCACGCCCGGCCGGGATAATGTCACGGAAGTTGTCTTTGGCGAATCCCGAAGTGGCGAACGCCGTGGTGGCATTGCCGCCCGCTTCCGTTCTTCCGACAATAATGCATCCGGCAACGCGCCCGGAATGGCCGAAGAGTCAACCGGCTTCGAGGTGCCCGTCATGGGGCGCATCGCGGCCGGCGTTCCCATCGCCGCCATCCAGCAGGTTACCCATCAGCTTGCCGTTCCGCCCTCGATGATCGGCATGGGCCGCCATTTCGCGCTGGAAGTCCAGGGCGATTCGATGGTTGAGGCCGGAATCCTCGATGGCGACACCGTCATCATCCAGGAAACGCCGTCAGCCGATGCCGGCGACATCGTCGTCGCCCTCGTCGATGATGAAGAGGCAACGCTGAAGCGTTTCAAGCGCCAAGACGGCAAGATCGCGCTGGAAGCCTGCAATCCGGCCTACGAGACCCGAATTCTGTCTGCCGATCGCGTCCGCATTCAGGGTAAGCTCGCCGGTCTCGTACGCAAATACTGAGGCCGGGGCGTCCCGGAACCATGTTGGGACTGCGCTGACGGGATACGTTTCCTGCAACCGCGCGCACCGGCAGCCTGTCCCGGCAGGAATCTTGTGATCCGGCAGCATGACGATCATGGCACGATCATGGGATGGTCATGGAAAGGCGCGTTGCGGCTTGGTTGCCGACCCGTCAGTCGCGCGACAGCACGTAGACGAAGCCGGACGCCGCAACCAGTGCAACGACTACTGTGTAAGGAACGCCGAAAAAGGCGAGATCCGGCGGAAATACACCGGCAAGAACCGCAACGCACAACGATACGGCAAGAATAGTAATCAAACGCATGGGGCCTTCTCTTCCGGTCAAGCCGGAACTCCTGGGGGTTAAAGGCCACCTTCCCTTGTCCGACGCCTTTCTAGCAAATTGAAACCGCATTCGCATCAAATGCATTGCATTAACCTTGACCAGCACGGTTAATCTGCCGGCCCGGACCACAGCCTTCCGGCAAGCAGCCCTTCCGGCAATTTACACCGCGCCGCCGTGGCTAACCCGCCTCCGCATAGATATTAGGCATAGTGAGGCTTTTTTGGGCAATGCAATGGCGCGAAAACAGGCAATTTCTGCCGCTTTTTGCGGCAGGTCGCAGCCCCGGCAAATTTTACATACAACATGGCGGGCTAAAAGCCGGACGTGAAATCTGGCAGGCTGCTAACACCTACCCCGAAATCCTCTATAAGCATCTGAAAGAAAACATGTTTTCTTCAAGGGCCACACGCCGTCCGGCAAACGCCCGCGGCAGTGGCGAGCAAAAGGCGGCCCTTCGCGGCAACTGGCACAAAACATGCTTAACGGTCTGCGACTGGGGCAATGGCGCATCCGCGATGCCGGATTGAGGCCGTTGCCCGGGTCCAAGGAGACAACGCCCGGGCGGCAGATAACGCCCAAGTGGCACCAGGTTTCCGCCGGCATCCCCAGGCATGCAATGGCGGCAAATTCTGACAACTGGAGAGGCACATGAAAAAAATCGAGGCGATCATCAAGCCCTTCAAGCTTGATGAGGTGAAGGAGGCCCTGCAGGAGGCCGGACTGCAAGGCATTACTGTAACCGAGGCGAAGGGTTTCGGCCGCCAGAAGG
>JAGRLQ010000359.1 GCA_020441735.1 Nitratireductor sp. | reverse complement strand
CCTGTGAGCATGCCGGTGTTACCCGAGCCAGGCTCGGCACGCACTGGCGCAGCAGGATTGCCGGCATCTTCCGCTTTCCCCTGCAGATTAAACCGCAAGCCCAAACGGATCGCTGATAATGGCCACTGTTGTCCTGCAGGTTGCCGGAGCCGCCATTGGCGGGGCCATCGGCGGGCCGTTCGGTGCCATGATCGGCCGAGCAGCCGGTGCGCTTGCAGGGTATTCCATCGACCAGAAACTGTTCGGCAGCGAGCAGGTCATTCGCGGCGGCAGGCTCGATGAAACCCGGTTTCTCGCTTCCAATGAAGGCGAAACCATTCCCAGAGCCTATGGCCGGGTGCGCCTCGGTGGCCAGATCATCTGGGCGACAAGGTTCAGGGAAATCCGCAAGAAGAAAAAGCAGGGCGGCAAGGGCGGTCCAAAGACCACGACAGAAACCTATTCCTACTATGCCAATTTTGCCATCGGCATCTGCGAGGGCGAAATCGCCCATATCGGGCGCATCTGGGCCGACGGTACGGAAATCGACCGTACCAAATACGCAATACGCATGTACCGGGGAGCGCAGGACCAGCTTCCCGATCCGCTGATCGAGGCAAAACAGGGTTACGGCAAGGCGCCGGCCTTTCGCGGCACCGCCTATGCCGTATTCGAGAATTTTCCGATTGCCGACTATGGCAATCGCATTCCCCAGATCAGCTTCGAGGTGATCTGCTCCGTCGCCGCCATCGACAGGGAAATCCGCTCGGTCAACCTGATCCCCGGTGCGACCGAGTTCGGCTATGCGCCTCATCTGGTGGCAAGCAACCATCGTGGAAAACACACCAGCGAGAACCGCCATAATCTGGTTGCCGGCTCCGACTGGCAGGCCTCGCTCGATGAACTGCAGGCGCTTTGCCCGAACCTTGAATCCGTCAATCTGGTGGTTGCCTGGTATGGCAACGATCTGAGGGCTGCCAATTGCTCAATCGAGCCGCGCGTGACGCATCACGATCCCGCCCGGGCAAGCTGGTCTGTGAGCGGAGTAGGCAGGCTTGCTGCCAACATGGTCAGCCAGGTTGATGGCAGGGCTGCCTTTGGTGGCACACCGGACGATGCATCGCTGGTTGCTGCCATTCAGGATTTGAAGGCGCGCGGGCTAAAGGTCACTTTCTATCCTTTCATCCTGATGGATGTGCCGGCAGGCAACGGCTTGCCCGATCCCCATGGCGCCGCAGAGCAGCCGGTCTTCCCCTGGCGCGGGCGCATCACCTGCCATCCGGCACCCGGGGAAAGCAGCAGCCCTGACGGAACCTCCGCTGTTGCTGAGCACATTGCCGGCTTTCTCGGGTCTGCCCAGCCGGGTCACTTCAGTGCTGCAGGTGGCAGCGTCGTCTATTCCGGCCCGGCAGGCTGGGGCTTCCGGCGCATGATCCTGCATTACGCCCATCTCTGCGAATTGGCGGGCGGTGTCGACGGCTTTCTCATCGGCTCCGAACTGCGCGGGCTGACCCGTCTGCGAAACGAAACCGTAGCATTTCCCTTCGTCGGCGCGCTGAAGGCACTGGCAGGCGAGGTGCGTGCCATTTGCGGGGTAGAGACCGCGATCAGCTATGCGGCCGACTGGAGTGAGTATTCCGGCTATCACCCGCCGGGGCCGGACAATGACGTGCTCTTCAA
>JAGRLQ010000358.1 GCA_020441735.1 Nitratireductor sp. | reverse complement strand
ATTCCTCCAGCGGCGCGATGATGCCCGGGAAGGAGGGGGTGAGATTGTTGTTGTAGTCGAACTCGACCAGCATCGCCCGGCCGATCTTCGTGATCATCGGGCAGGAAGTGTAGCCGGTGTACTCGGCATCAGCCGTATCGTTGGCGATGGATGCCACCAGATGTTCCTCAACCACCGGCACCTGCCATTTGACGCTGGCAGCCGTCTTGCCCTTGGGAACACCGGCAACATCGCCGACGGCGAAGACTTCCGGGAACCGGCGGTGCCGCAGGGTCTTCTGGTCGACCTCGACCCAGCCCTGATCGACCCATTTGTCGGCCCAGGAAAGCCCCGACTGGCGCACCACATCCGGCGCGCGCTGCGGCGGAATGACATGCAGATAGTCATAGCCCATTTCCTTGTCGCCCTCGGGCGTCGAAAAGGTGGCAACCCTTTGGCCCGGCTCGATGCGCTTCAGCACATGGGAAAGTGCGGGCGTGATGCCCCTGTCGCCGAACAGCATGCGCACCTTCTCCGCGACAATCGGCACGCCGAACAGCGCCTCGCTGTTATTGGCATAGGTGACCTCGATCTTGCCACCATTGCCCTTGCGCTTGGCGATGTCGTCGATCAGGAAGGTGTGCTTGAGCGGCGCGCCGGCGCATTTCATTTCCGTCGCCGGACGGGTGAAGATGCCGACACCCCCTTCCTCGGTGAAGCGGCCTGCTGCTTCCCAGGTACGGGCAGCAAATTCGGGATTGGCGTAAAGCGCGCCGATGCCGTCCTTGCCGATGAGATCGGGCGAGAACCCCTCGATCGCGTCATAGTCGAGCACCAGACCGGGCGCGACGACAAGATAATCATATTCCAGCGTCTTGCCGCCGCTGGTGCGCACCTTCCTTCCGACCGGATCGATTTCGGTGGCAGCTTCCGCCACCAGTTCGGCTTCCTTCGGCAGCCAGTCCGTGGTTTCGCTGACGACATAATTGGCAGGCTTCAGCCCCGTGGCAACCAGGGTCAGGCCCGGCTGGTAGAGATGCTCCTTGCGCGGATCGACCAGCGTGATCTTCGCACCGTCGAGGCGGCGCACCAGCCGGTTGGAAAGTGCCGCACCTGCCGCACCCGCACCAATGATGACGATGCGCGCATTGGTCTTGACGGCTTCAGCCGCAGCGCTGCCGGCTGAAAGCGGCAACGCCGCCATGCCCGCAGCGCCGGCGCTCAGGCCGAGAAACTGTCTTCTATTGGTTTTCATTGGGCTGCCCTCCCACGGGAGACGTACGCCTCACGCCTCCCTGAAACATGTTTTCTTGCTTATATAAGCAATCATAAATCCATTGTTTCGGAAACACCGCCTTGATTCAGGTCAATTTGCTCTCTCAATGGCGGCGGGAGGCTCAGCAGCGGCTAGATCAGCAACGACGGGGAACAGATTTTCAAACTCCGCCGGCAAACCGGCCGGATTATCCTGCCCGCAAACAAAAAAGCCGCCCGACTGGGCGGCAACAGGAAAAAGGGAAAGTTGGTTGCGGGGGC
>JAGRLQ010000357.1 GCA_020441735.1 Nitratireductor sp. | reverse complement strand
CGGCTTTGCCTTGCGCCGGCCAAAAAAATTACCGGCCATCCGCCTTGGGTGGCGTTGGGGATGACCGGTATTGCTGTTTGTCTGTTTTTCCTGACGCGTCACGGAATACTCAGGCGGTTTTGACAGCTTCCTTGAGCGCCTTGGTCAGATCCGTCTTTTCCCAGGAAAAGGCGCCGCCGCGGCCCGGCTTGCGGCCGAAATGGCCATAGGCTGCGGTTTGGGCATAAATCGGCTTGTTGAGGTCGAGATGCTTGCGGATGCCGGAAGGCGACAGGTCCATGACCTGCCGGATCGCCTTTTCAAGCACCGCGTCATCCACCTTGCCGGTGCCGTGCGTGTCGACATAGACCGACAGCGGCTGGGCAACGCCGATGGCGTAGGAGAGCTGGATTGTGCATCGCTCGGCAAGCTTGGCCGCAACGATGTTCTTGGCAAGATAGCGCGCTGCGTAGGCAGCCGACCGATCGACCTTGGTGGTGTCCTTGCCGGAAAATGCGCCGCCGCCATGGGGCGCTGCGCCGCCATAGGTATCGACGACGATCTTGCGGCCGGTAAGGCCGGCATCGCCATCCGGCCCACCGATGACGAAAGCACCTGTCGGGTTGATGTGCCAAGCGCAATCGGCGGCAATCGGCAGGTTGCCGAGCGCCAGTGCCTCCCGGATATAGGGCTCGACCACCGAACGGACCTTCTTCGAGTCCCAGCTTTCGTCAAGATGCTGGGTCGAAAGCACGATGGAAGTCACTTCCGCCGGCTTGCCATCCTCGTAACGAACGGTGATCTGGCTTTTCGCATCGGGGCCAAGCCTGCCAGCTTCGCCTTCACCCTTCTTGCGGGCGGCTGCCAGCAATTCGAGAATCTTGTGGGAGTAGTAGATCGGTGCCGGCATGAGATCCGGCGTTTCATCGCAGGCATAGCCGAACATGATGCCCTGATCGCCTGCGCCTTCCTCACCCTGCCGGTCGGCGGCATTGTCGACGCCCTGCGCAATGTGGGCGGACTGGAAGTGAAGCAGAACATCGATTTTTGCCGTCTTCCAGTGGAAGCCGTCCTGCTCGTAGCCGATGTCGCGGATCGCCCGGCGTGCTGCGGAACGGAAACGGGAAGGATTGATCACGTCCTTGCCCTGTTTGTTCTTCTTGATCAGCGTTGGCGGCACGCGAACCTCGCCGGCAATCACCACGCGATTTGTCGTCGTCAGGGTTTCCGCGGCAACGCGAACGGTCCATGGATCGACGCCGGTCTTGCGCGCTTCCTTGTAGACCAGATCGACGATTTCGTCCGAAATCCGGTCGCAAACCTTGTCGGGATGCCCTTCGGATACTGACTCGCTGGTGAAGGAGTAATTTTGCCGTGCCATCAGAATCCCCTGAAATGCGTGGTTTGCGAATGTTTCGTGCAGAAAATCAGGCGCTTTGTAGCCGTTGGCATGGCAAAATCAATAGTCGAATGGTGATTGACGGCGGACAATTTGCCTCCGCAGCGGCCTGGCTGCTGAAGTCGCATCGCACCCGCATTGCGGCCTGCCGGATCAGTCTTCGGAAATGTTGGCCAGCGCCTTGGCCAGTTCCACCAGTTTCTTGCGAACCTTGGGGTCCTCGATTTTGACGAAGGCGCGATTGAGCTGCAGACCTTCGCTGGAGGAAAGAAAGTCAACCACATAGTTGGTCGAGCTGGCTTCCTCAAAGCCGCCTTCTCCGGACTCCTGTCCCGGCGCCCCTTCGAAGAAGAAGGCCACCGGCGTATTCAGAATACGAGAGATTTCCTGCAGCCGGCTCGCGCCCACCCGGTTTGCACCTTTTTCGTATTTTTGAATTTGTTGAAATGTGATGCCCAGCGCATCGCCCAGTTTTTCCTGACTCATGCCAAGCATGGTCCGGCGCAGCCGGATTCGGCTGCCTACGTGGATATCGATAGGGTTAGGTTTGCGCTGCTCTGACGCCATGCTCGTCTCTTCTTTGCACGCATCCATCCCCCACCCCCTGTCAGCAGATGGATATTGCGTGTGTTGCAGAACGTGCCCGGCATATGCATTGCCCTGCGCGTTCAGTGCGGGTTCTTTAAGATCGGCTGCCTTCCCGTACAGACCGAATCTGACGCACAGGAATGTGGGTAGAGCGTCGAGATGCGGGAATATGGCTTGCTTTTTACGTTCAAGTCAAACTTACGTCAGGGGAGTTTGGGTGCTTTTCATCCACAGGGTTAAAGCGGCAGCAAGCCGAGTTTTCCTCAGGTGGCCGCACGTTTGCGGGCGATCAGGGCAATAGCCACGCAGGTGATCAAAAGCCCAATGAGCAGGCGCTGGCCGAAGCGGGAAAAAGGCGTCGGTGTAACGACCGCCGGCAGGATGGCGTCGGTGGTACCCCGTGCCCCGAGTGGAAGTATGCCCAAAAGATTGCCATAGGCATCGCTGACCGCTGAAATGCCGGTATTGGCGACCCGCACGACGGCAAGTCCTTCTTCGATGCCGCGCAGCCGCGCCTGATGAAAATGCTGATACGGTCCGGGCGTTCTGCCGAACCAGGCATCGTTGGTCAGATTGACGATCCAGGAGGGCTGTGGCGCATCTGTGGATACACCGTTGCGCAGGGCACCGGAGAAGATGATCTCATAGCAGATCAGCGGCAGGACGGGATGCCCGCTATCCTCCAGCAGGATGGTGCGCTGGGCGCCTGCCTCAAAGCCACCCTTGAGCCTCGTCAGTTGCTCGAAGCCGTAGGCTTCCAGCAGGTTTTGAAACGGCAGATATTCGCCAAAGGGAACGAGATGCGTCTTGTCGGCCGCTTCCAGGATCTCGCCATTGGAATCGATGACGTAGATGGAATTGTAGACATGGCCTTGTGGATTTCCGGCTGCACCGGGCTCCGTTCTCAGCGCGCCGGTAACAAGCGTCGTGCCCTCCGGCAGGAGGTCGGCAATTGCAGCGATCACCTCCGGTTGCTCGGTCAGCAGAAAGGGAAAGGCGGACTCCGGCCAGATCAGGTAGTCGATGCCCTCAAGTCCGCCGTCCTCTCCGCCCGGCGCGGTGGCCGATACTTCCAGATAGGTCTCGACGACCGAAAGCTCATTGCCGATTGCCAGCTTGTCGCGCTGGTTGATGGCTGGCTGCATGATGCGGATGGTGGGGCCTTCGGCGGCCTGCGGCGCGGTTGCAAGCCGCAAGGCGCCATAGCCTGTCTGTGCAGCAACGAGCAGGACGGCAAGCGCCATCGGCAGTTTGGGCCATGCCTTGCCGCCTCTGGTGGTTGAAAGCGCGACCAGCGGCAGGG
>JAGRLQ010000356.1 GCA_020441735.1 Nitratireductor sp. | reverse complement strand
TATGGCGAGCGAATCATGGTCGAACGCTACATTCCGGGGCGCGAACTAACCTGTGCGGTGATGGGCGATGTGGCGCTTGGGGTGACCGAAATCATCCCGGAAGGTCATGCCTTTTACGATTATGATGCAAAATACGTCCAGGGCGGCTCAAAACACCAGTGTCCGGCAGAAATTAAACCAAATATTTACCAAAAGATTCAGACACTGTCGCTGAAGGCCCATCAGGCGATCGGATGCAGGGGCGTGACCCGGTCGGACTTCAGATTCGATGACGGACCGGCAGGGACGGGTGAGCTGGTTTGGCTTGAGATCAATACCCAGCCGGGGATGACCCCGACCTCCCTCGTTCCCGAGATCGCCGCCCACGCAGGGCACACATTCGAAGAACTCCTTACCTGGATGGTGGAGGACGCAAGTTGCAACCGCTAGGCCCCATGGGCCCCGAGACAGGATATGACGCGATGCCGGAAGCCGATTCCGGCAGCCGCATCGTGTTGCCGCGCATGCTGCGCAAGCCCGTTCGCCATCTGCAGCGCCTGTTTACCGGCGGCATCCGCTTTTCAAGGCGTGGTCTTGCCTTTTCCGCCCTTGCCGCGATCGCATTCTCCGCCTTTGCGTTCGTCTATCAGTCCGGCCATGGCCGCATGGTGGTGAGCACGGTGTCCCAGACACTCGGCGTTACCGTCGCGCGCTATGAGATTTCAGGCAATGTCGAGGCTCCCGATACCGAGGTTGTCGGCCTGATTGCCGCAGAACCCGGGCATGCGATTTTCGAATATGATGTTTATGCCGCCCGCAAGAAGCTGAAAAAGCATCCCTGGATAAAGGATGCGGTCATCACCCGTATCTATCCTGATACGATTTCCATCAAGGTTTCCGAATATCCGCCTATGGCCCTGTGGCAGGCTCCCGAAGGGGTCAAGATCATTGGCGAAAACGGTCGCATTCTGTCGGACTATGACGGCAATCCGCGTGGTCTTCCGCTGGTTGTGGGCAAGGGCGCTGATCGCGAAGCCGGCAACATGCTGGAACTGATGCAGCGTTATCCGGGCATCTCGTCGCAGATCAAGGCGATGGTGCGGGTCGGTGAGCGCCGTTGGGATCTGGAACTGGCCAGTGGCATTACAATCATGCTGCCGGAAACGGGCGAAGCCGGCGAGTTGGAGCGGCTTTCGCGCATCGAAGCCGAACAGGGCCTGTTTGAGCGGGATGTATTGATGATCGACATGCGCATGGCCGACCGCATGGTGATCCGCATGTCCGAGCAGGGCAGTGAACTGGTGCGGACGAGGCGCGAGGATCAGATCAAGCGTCTGACCGAGTCGCAGAAGGAGAGGAACACATGAGTCTTCTCCGCAATGACGGGTTCATCTCCGGCATCAAGCCGCTTTCGGCCAAGAAGCCGAGCGTGATCAGCATTCTCGATGTGGGCACTTCGAAAATCTGCTGCATCATCGCCACGCTGCATCCGCGCGATCACAGTCAGGTACTGCCTGGCCGAACTCACAAGGTCGAAGTCATCGGCATCGGGCATCAGCGTTCGCGTGGCATCAAGTCGGGCGTGGTGGTCAATCTCGACCAGGCAGAGCAGGCTATCCGCAAATGTGTCGATGCCGCCGAGCGCATGGCCAATCTGACCGTTGAATCGCTGATCGTGAATGTTTCCTCCGGCCGGCTGGTCAGCGAGGCATTTTCTGCCAATGTGGATGTCGGCGGTCACGAGATTTCGCGCAAGGATATTGCCCGGGTGCTGCGCGCCGGCGCCCAGCACGCACTGGCGCCCGAACGCTCCGTCATCCATTCCCTGCCGATCGGCTATACGCTCGACGGCGAACAGGGCATCATGGATCCCTGCGGCATGGTCGGCGACGTGCTCGGTGTCGACATGCATGTGCTGACGGCAGAAAATGCGCCGCTTCGAAACCTCGAACTGTGTATCAACCGCGCCCATCTTTCGATTGAGGCGATGGTGGCAACCCCTTATGCTTCCGGGCTTGCAGCGCTGGTCGATGATGAAAGCGAAATGGGCTCTGCCTGCATCGACATGGGCGGCGGGACGACGACCCTGTCCGTGTTCATGAATGGCCGCTTCATCTATTGCGATGCAATTGCCGTTGGCGGCCATCACGTGACCATGGATCTGGCGCGCGGCCTGTCGACGCGGCTCGAGGATGCCGAACGCCTGAAGGTTCTGCATGGCTCGGTACTGGCGGGTGATGCCCGGGGCGACGATACGGTTTCAGTTCCCACCATCGAGGGTGGCGAACAGGAGGGTGCCGTCCAGGTGGCGAAATCCCATCTGACGCGGATCATCCGTCCGAGGATCGAGGAAACGCTGGAACTGATCCGCGACCGGCTGGCGCGGTCCGGTTTTGCAGATGCGGTGGGAAAACGCGTGGTTCTGACCGGTGGCGCGTGCCAGCTCAATGGCGTGGGCGAAGCGGCCAAGCGTATACTTTCCAAGAATGTGCGGATCGGGCGGCCAATGGGCATTCGCGGCATGCCGGAAGCAGCCAAAGGCCCAGCCTTTTCCACCGCTGTGGGCCTGCTGGTCTATCCGCAGATATCGCAGATCGAGTTCACACCACCACGGTTTGAAGAGCCAAGCTTCCTGATGACTGGAACAGGGGGCAGGCTGCAACGTCTTGGCCAATGGCTGAGGCACAGTTTGTAACGGAATTCCGCGCCCACGGCGGGGCGCGGAGGACATGGTTCTGGAAGATGAGATGTCTTTCCGGAACAACAATGGAGACGAGGAAATGACGATCAATCTTCAAAAGCCCGATATCAGGGAACTCAAGCCGAAGATCACCGTATTCGGTGTCGGCGGCGGTGGCGGCAATGCTGTCAACAACATGATCAATGGCGGCCTTGAGGGCGTCGAGTTCGTGGTGGCCAACACCGATGCGCAGGCGCTTGCCATGTCGAAAGCAGAGCGGGTTATCCAGCTCGGCATCGACGTGACCGAAGGCCTTGGCGCCGGTTCGCAGCCGGAAGTCGGCCAGGCGGCCGCCGAAGAATGCATGACCGAAATCCAGGATCATCTTTCCGGAACCCATATGTGCTTCGTCACCGCCG
>JAGRLQ010000355.1 GCA_020441735.1 Nitratireductor sp. | reverse complement strand
GGATAGCCCTCGGCGTACTTGTTCGTCATGATCGAGCCTTGGGCTTCCAACACAGCGCGGGAGACGATGTTTTCCGAGGCGATCAGTTCGATCTCGTGGCGCTGGCGGCCGAGTTCGCTGTCAATGGCGCCAAAAATATCCGCATCCACCTCTTCCAGCGGCTTGTTGAAGAAGGCGTCGAGGGCGGCTGATTTCTGTTCAACGGACTGATCCATGACGGGATGCTCCTGAGCGATTCTGTTGGTGCGGGACGGTTGTGGCGACGCCCTGTGCGGGGATTGCGCGCTCCAATACCCCAATTGGCCACGCGAACCAATGACTGCATTGTCACAGCAGGTCCATGCGGTGTTTTTCCACAGAACGCGCTTAAACGCCGAATGCCGCCCGCACACCCGTGTTTTTGCGCCGTTTTGTCATGGTTTTTGCGACGTGCGGCGAATTTCGCCGCGCAAACAGCAAAACCGCGCCCGCAGGGCATTGCAGGCGCGGTGATCTTCTCAATGCAGTGTGTTCAGCCCGGTCAGCCGTACCAGTTGCCCAGTTTGACCTCCACGGCATCGCCAACGAGCTTGGCGAAAGCCTCGGGATCCTGAGTGCCGCCATCGCGGCCGCGATAGTGATAGGGATAGACGTATTTCGGCTTGAACTCGGCAACCGCCGAGGCCGCCTGATTAATGTCCATCGTGAAGGGCAGGTTCATGCAGACAAAAGCCAGATCAATGCCCGTCAGCGCGCGCATTTCGGGGATGTCCTCGGAATCGCCGGAAACATAGACCCGCAATCCGTCAAAACCCAGCACATAGCCGTTGTCGCGGCCCTGGGGATGGAAATTGAGGCGGTCGGCGGTGGTGTTGTAGGCCGGGATTGCCTCGATCGAGACGCCGTTGAATTCGCTCGAACCGCCATTGGCGACTTCCGATGCCTTGGCCTTGAGATCATCCGGCAGCATGCCAAAAACCGCCGGATTGGTAATCATTACCGTGTTGTCGGCAATGATGGCCGAAAGCGTATCCGCCTTGTAGTGATCGCCGTGCTCATGGGTGACGAGAATGAGGTCGGGCGCCGGAAAACCGCTGTAGGCAGCAGCGTCGCCGACGGGATCGATGTAGATTGTGCCGGCGGGCGTCTCCAGCACGACCGATGCGTGATTGACCGGATGGACGGTGATATTGCCACCAGAAGCCTCGAATACGTCACCACCGTGGCCTGCGGCGCGAACTGCGTAGGGCAGCAGGGTTACCGTGCCCGCAACTGCCGAGGCGGTGGCAATGAACTGTCGTCTTGTCTGTTTCATTTGGATTTCCTCTCCTCTGTTTTCCCCGGCCCGTCTTTGAACCACTGCCCCATGGAAATATAACTTGGATCATAACCTTGTTGAATCAATGCCGGGCGAACACAGTGTCAACAGGGACGCAACACGGCTGCGAAGGTGGCCTGCTACCGCAAGTCCAGTTCAGAGAGTTTTTCGCCAAGATAGTCGCTGACCCGGCGGATGCGGCGAGACGTCCGTAATTCCCGGTGCGAGGTCAGCCACATCGGCAATCCCTCGATCGGAATATCAGGCAAAATGCGCTGCAGGCCCGGATGGCGGCGGGCAAGCGCATTGGGCGCAAAGCCGATGCCCGCACCTGCCACCAGCACTTCGAAGGCGGTAATCTGGTTGTCGCAGCGAAAGCGGAAGAAGGAACGGTCGACCTTGTAGCCGTGCTCCGCAAAACCGCGCAGGATGAGATCGGAACGGTCATATCCGATGAGCGTATGGCCGCTCAGTGCTTCAAAGTCGTCCGGCGTCCCTGTTCGCTCGAGATAGGCGCTGTGGGCGTATATCCCCATTTCGAACGCGTTTACCTGCCGGGCGATGAGGTCGTTCTGCGCCGGGCGAACCATGCGGATGGCGATGTCGGCATCGCGCCGCAGCAGGTTTTCGACCGTGTTCGAGGGCGCCAGTTCGATTTCGACTTCCGGCAGGTCGCGCATCAGATCCGCAATGATCGGCGGCAGGAGATAAGTTGCAACGATGTCGCTGGCGGTGATGCGTACCACGCCGCCGACCTGCTGCGATGCACCTGTCGCGGTCAGGGAGATGTCGGCAGATGCACGCTCCATCTCGCGGGCGCTTTCCGCAAGTTCCAGCGCCGCCGGTGCCGCAGCCATGCCACTGCGACCGCGCTGAAACAGCGTCACGCCGAGGCTTGCCTCCAACTCGTCCACATGACGGCCCAATGTTGGCTGGCTGATTCCCGTCTTGCGCGAGGCGGCAGCCAGCGAGCCCTCATCAAGGATCGCCAGAAAGGATCGGATCAGATTCCAGTCGAACATGGCCGCTCCTTTTGAATTCAAATATGAATATATAACATCAAATACCTTCTATTTTCTATTCTCTTCAGAATTGCAAGGTTTGAGGCGGAAACAAACTCATCAAACAGCTTCAGGAGACAAGCCATGACCGCTTCGAAATCCCGCAACCAACCCGCCCGAACCGTTGCCGTTCTCGGCGCCAACGGACGGCTTGCGCGCGAAGCAGCGCGTGCCTTTCATCGTGCCGGCTGGCATGTCATCGCCATTACCCGCTCGGGAAAATGCGATGCCCTTGCCCGTCTCGAAGGCATCACATTGCGGGCTGCCGATGCACTCGACCGGCAAGCGCTGATCGCCGCGACCGCCGGCGCCGATGTGATCTTCAACAGCCTCAACCCGCTCTACACCGACTGGCAGGAAATGGCGCTGCCGATGGCCGAAAACGTGCTTGCGGCAGCTGAAAAACATCATGCGCTGCATCTTTTCCCCGGCAATGTCTACAATTTCGGCTCCGACCTACCGGAAATCCTGAAGCCGGAAACCCCGCAACGGCCGGACCACCGCAAGGCCAATATCCGATGCGGGATGGAAGCCCTGTTCGCGCAGGCGGCGGCGAGCGGCAGCGTGAAGACCGTTATCCTGCGGGCCGGCGACTTTTTCGGCGGCGACGGCACCGGTTCATGGTTCGACCTCGTCATCGCCAAGCGGATCAGCAAGGGCATCTTCACCTGGCCCGGCAAGGCAGATATCCCCCATGCCTGGGCCTATCTGCCCGATCTTGCCGAAGCCTTCGTGCGGATCGCGGACAAGGCTGACAGCCTTCCGGCTTTCTCGCTCTTTCACTTCGGCGGCCACACCGTGACAGGCCTCGAGATGCAGGCGGCGGCCGAGAAGGCGATGGGCCGAAAGCTGAAACGCGCTGCCCTGCCCGGCATCGTCCTTTCGATTGCCGGCCTCTTCAGCGCGATGATGCGCGAGACGAAAGCGGTGTTCTATCTCTGGCAGAAGCCACACCGCATGGACGGCAGCGTGCTTGAAGCCGTTACCGGCCCCCTGCCCCACACCCCGCTGGACCGTGCCGTTCGCGACGCACTGGCCGCCCTCGGCCACGTCAAGAACAATGCGGCCCACCCGTCTGTGCTTGAAGCCAGACCAGCCTAAAAGATGCAATCACAGCGGGGATAAGTTTTTATGAAAAAATGCCCGGAGGCAGGCAGAGCCTAAAGCGTCGTGCCGGTGCCGAGCGCCAGTTCCTCGACGCCGTCGCGACGGTAGATGTCGTCGCGGAACTGCACTACGCCGTCTTCCGTTGCCCAGGCCGTCACATAGGTGAAATAGACCGGCACGGGATCGGCGAGTTGAATGTCGGTGCGGTCGCCGCTTTCGATGACGCGCTCGATTTCCCGCCGTGACCAGCCGGGCGTGTCCTTGGCGAGCCAGGCGACCAGATCGCGCACGTTCTGCACGCGCACGCAGCCCGAGGATTCAAAGCGCAGCAGCCGGCCGAACAGGCTCTGCTGCGGCGTGTCGTGCATGTAGACGGCGTGCGGATTGTGGAAGTTGATCTTCACCGAACCCATGGCGTTGATGCGGCCGGGATCCTGGCGGAACATGTAGTCGACGGCTTCCTCGGAATTCCAGTTGACGTTTTCCGGCGGGATTTCCGTACCATCGGGCGCGAAGATGCGGATCGCATTGCGCGTCAGATAGGTCGGATCCTTCTGCATCAGCGGGATGATGTCCTTCTTGACGATGGACACCGGCGCCGTCCAGTACGGATTGAGGTTGATCTCGTGAATCTTCGAATTGAGGATCGGCGACTGGCGGTCGACCTTGCCGACGATTGCGGTGTGGCGGGAGACGACCTGGCCGTTTTCGACCGCCTCGATGTGGGCGGCGGGAATGTTGACCATGACATAGCGCTGCCCGAGGAAACCCGACATGGCGCGCAGGCGCACCAGATTGGTTTCAAGCTGGCCGAGCCGCGTCGAGGCGGGAATGTTCATCGCCGCATAGGTGAAGCGGCCGAGCACGCCGTCGGCCGGCAGGCCGTGACGGGCCTGGAAGCGTTTTACCGCTGCCACCACCCAGGTGTCGTAGACGTCGGAATTGCCGGCGGCGCGGTCGAGGTCGCCGGAGATCGCAAGGCGCTGGCGCAGCAGGGGCACGTTGCGCGAGGTGGCGCCCAGTTCCAGCTTCTGGTTTGCCGGCACGACGGGCCAGCCGCCGCTCGAGACGATCTGGCGGTATTCGCCAATCGCCCGCTCGATATAAAGCGGTGTCTGGTCGGAAAAAATCGGCGATTTCGACGTGTTGAGCGCAGCACCCGATTTCTGGGCGTCGAACTGGTCGTTCCAGCTGCCGTGACCGGGGTTCTTCAGAATGCGGTCGATGACGCTTTCAGCGCGCGCGCCTGTCCCGGCAACCGCCGAAGCGCCCAGCAATGCGGTCGCGCCGCCAAGAAAATCGCGTCTTTTCATCATCAATCCCGTGGACTGGGCCAGTACTCTGTGTGGGCTCAGTACGTGCTCTGCGAATGGCCGGTTATATAGGCGCAAATGTGACCATTGAAAGGCTTTGCCGCCCCAACATGGACGGGAATCGATACGGCTTTCAAGTCCCGGCCCCGAATCTGACTTCAAAGTTAAGTGAGCGAGTGTTTAGAAACCGTTAACCATACGGGCTGGCGCTGTCTTCACTGTCAGGCGGCAGCCATTTTGAACGGGAAACGAAGTGCTGCGGCTTGGGGCGGCCGGCGGGCAGTTCGTTCCACGGTTGATACGGCCGGACGGGCGGTTTCCTTTTCAGCAAGACGCGGGTGACGGATTCCTGGGCATCGCCCTCGCCGCCGAGCAGCAGGTGCTCCCGCAACAGGCAGGCGGGAATGCCAAAGCGCGAAAACGTGCCGCGCGGCCCGCCGCTGCATTTGCGCGCCGCCCGGCAGCGCCCTGCCCGGCAGTCTTCCCGGTAGCCGTGCAGTTCGGCCAATGTGCACAGGGCGCGAAAGCGGCGCCTTGTGTTGCCGGGGGTATTGGCTCTGTCGGGACGTGGTTTATCGTTCATGGAGCACAATCTCCTTTTCGTCATTCCGGGGCGCGTGAAACGCGAGCCCGGAATCCAGTTCTGAAAGCGCCCGGCTCTGGATTCCGGGCCCGCCCCTCTCGGGGAGTCCCGGAATGACGGGTGAATAGACATGCTCCGCCGTTCACGCGATACCTCCGCATCCGTGGCTTGAAAGTTCTTTGGTGAAATGCAAACCGCAGGGCGGCCTCGCCAACTCACCTGGGGCATGTGTGCGGGCCCTAAGCCCGGCGCTTGCGCTTGGGCGCTCGCAGCTGGCAAAGCCAAATCGTTGGCTTTGCCTCAGGGCTGCGCCTGACCACTGCTCGCCCCTGC
>JAGRLQ010000354.1 GCA_020441735.1 Nitratireductor sp. | reverse complement strand
GCATCCTCGATCTGCTGCAGGATTTCGATGCTCGAGCGGTAATATTTCTCGCCCGCCTCCGTCAGCGAGAACTGCCGTGTGGTGCGGTTGATGAGCAGGACACCCAGATCGTCCTCAAGTTCACGGACATACTTCGACAATAACGCCTTGGAACGGCCCATTCTGCGCGCGGCTGCGGAATAACCCTCGCATTCGACAACCTCGATATAGGCCTTCATCCGGGTTATCGTGTCCACTTCAACCTCTCGCGACTAACTGCTTCCTGTTTCCCGGCGTTAGCTATCTGCCAATTGGCCGCCAAGATCAATGATGCCAGCTTCTCCCGCCGCACTGCCATAGGCGAGCCGCCCGCCCTTCGCATCCCAATTGAGAGCGGAAATCGCCCCCTTGCCGGCACGCTTCAACAATGCCTCCTTGCCATCCTCGATGCGCACCGCTGCCACCATGCCGTCCTCATACCCGATGGCGACGACGTCTTCCGCGGGATGACAGGCGACCTGCGTCACCAGCAGATTGCCCATGGCGCCAAGTTCCTTCGGCGCCTTGCCCATCGGTCCGTCCTTGCCGGAAAACGGCCAGGTGATCGCAGCCGGCGCGCCGGAAGTGGCAAGCCACTTGCCCTTTGTCGACCAGGAGACCGAGTGCACTTTCGCCGGATAGCCGGTCATGCGCATGTGCCGCCCGTCGGCGAGCCGCCAGCCATGCAGCGCGTTTTCCTGCATCTGCGAGACCACATAGCGGCCATCAGGCGAGAAGATGGCGCCCGTATGCGCGCCCTTCCAATCGAGGAATTGGGACGGGCTTGCGGTGTTGATCCAGTGCAGTTCCACCCCGTTGTAACGCGCAATCGCCAGCCGCATGCCCTTGGGCGCGAAGGCAAGCCCCTCGACGCTGCGCTCGCAGACGATCTCCTTGCTGTCCTTGCCCGTGAGAACCGTTGCCGTCTTTCCGGCCGCGTAGGCAATGACACCGGAAGGTCCCGCCGCAAGCCGGTCGATCCACTTGCCCTTGTGTTCGGCAAGCACCGTTAACCCGCCCGTATCATCGATGGCGCACACCTTGCCATCCTCGCCGCTGGTCAGCAGCGTTTTTTGATCGAGGCTTGTGCAGGCAGCCAGCAGGCCGTCATGGGCCTCAATGACACGGTGACAGTCCGCCAGCAGATGCACGGCACCGGAAACGCCTGCAAAGGCCGGATTGCCGTTGACGAATCCCGCCCATTCCACATGGCCGAGGTTTTCGGGATCTGTATCAAGCGGGGCAATAGATGGCATGGAGATCAGGCAGCGCAGGCGGCGAAGGTGCGCTCGAGCTTTTCGCGGTCGAGATTGCGCCCGATGAAGACCACCCGGCTCTGGCGCTTCTCATCATCCTTCCAGGGCCGCTGATGATCGCCCTCGATGATCATGTGAATGCCCTGCACCACATAACGTTCGGGATCGTCCCTGAAAGCGACGATGCCCTTCAGCCGCAGGATATCCGGCCCGTCCGTTTGGGTGACCGCCTGTATCCACGGAAAGAACTTCTGCGGATCGAGCTCACCGCCCGAAAGCGAAACCGTGCCGATGGTCGTGTCGTGGATTTTTTCATCCAGCCCGTGATGATGATCATGGTCACAATTGGGGCCGCATTCGTGATCGTGATGGTGATGCCCGTGGCGATCGTGGCCATGATGACCATGATCATGATCGCAGTCCGGCCCGCAGACATGGCTATCGTCGAATTCGAGGAACTGCGGATCGTTCTCGATGGCGCGCGCCAGATCGAACCGGCCCTGTTCGAGGATTTCCTTCAGGTCCACTTCGGCCCGGCTGGTGCGGAAAATGCGTGCCGAGGGATTGATCTGCCGGATCACCGCTTCCACACGCGTAAGCTCGTCTGCGTCCACGAGATCGGTCTTGTTGAGCAGCACGATATCGGCGAAGGCGATCTGGTCTTCTGCTTCCGGGCTGTCCTTGAGCCGCATGAGTAAGTGCTTCGCATCCGCCAGCGCGATGACCGAATCGAGCCGTGATTTCGCGCGCACGTCGTCATCCATGAAGAAGGTCTGGGCGACGGGGGCCGGATCGGCAAGTCCGGTCGTTTCCACCACCACGGCATCGAACCGGCCCGGCCGTTTCATCAGGTTCTGCACCACGCGGATCAGATCACCACGCACCGTGCAGCAGATGCAGCCATTGTTCATCTCGTAGATTTCCTCATCGGTTTCCACGATGAGGTCGTTGTCGATGCCGATCTCGCCGAA
>JAGRLQ010000052.1 GCA_020441735.1 Nitratireductor sp. | reverse complement strand
TGGTCGAATCCATGCCCCTGAATAGGGCATTTTGAATGGCGCTGCCACCCGCCAGCTTGGCGGCCAGATCACAATTGGCCTTATCCGATCAGCGTGTCTGCAGGCTCCGCTATGGCGCAGGTTTTTTCGCCCGCGCAGGTGTATTTCAACAGCAATGGAAGTTCAGGGGAGGCCGCAGGACGGGAGATGATATCCCGGCGGGTTTCCTGAATCAGATTAGCGGTCAGAACGCCGAGGGCGGCGATCATCGCGGCAACCAGCATGAAGCGGCGGTAGAGAACGGACATCGGCTTCCCCTTTTCGGCCTTTTCCGGTTTGCGGAAACGCGGCAAGTGCGTATCCCCGATGATGGAAAGTTTGCCAAAGCCGCACTGAACCCATGCTGATGGCAGCATTCATGTGGCGTTCAGGAAACCTTGCATGCCGCACCAGACGAGTCGGGCAAAAAAAGGGGAGCCTTTCGGCTCCCCTTGCGACTGGAGATCGTTGAAAGTTATTGCAGAGTCTACTGGCGTTTCCAGTTCTCGCCCTTGCAGATCATGCCGCCCAGCACACAGCCCGACAGCTTCATCGTGTTGCCGTTGATTTTGGCCTTGCCGGAATAGGTTTTGCCTTCATCAAGTGCAATGACCTTGCCTTCGTAGCTGGCGCCCGTACCGGACATGCAGCCGATCGATTTGCCCTTGTGCTCTCCCGTCAGAACGGTGCCGCAGAACTGCCCGCCCCGCTTCGAATATTTGAGCAGCGTATTGGTAGATGGACGCAGCCATGTACCCTCGATCGGTTCAGCGGCGTATGCCGCGACAGAAGAAACGGTCAGCGCAAGAGTGAGTACGCTGCCGGCCAAAAACTTTTTCATGAGTTCCTCCACCTTTCGGCAATAACGGGTATTGCCAATGTTTTGCCCCGGTCATCCGCAAACCGCCAAAGCATGGCTTTAGCCGGCTGCCCGTTCCGGTCTGACCGTGCTCTTACTTATACGTAAACGTGATTATGAGCAAGAGACGGGCTTTCCCGGTTTCCACAGTTTGGCGGAAATCAATGTCTCCGCACAAGGCAATTTCATCGCATTGCGAGTCTGCCGATGATGGACAGGTTGCGACGGCATCCTTGCTCCGGCCATGTCGGAAAACGGCAGGTTTTCCTCGAATTTTATTCAATTGCGCTGATTGCTCTTCGAGCCAAGGTTACCTGCAGCTTAAGTTTCAGACGTGAATCACCGGTAAATTTCTCCATAAGCCATTGAAAAAAAAGGGATTCCTAAGTGAATCAAATGTGAAATTTACGAAGCATTTTATCTTTGTTTGTGGCTGATTAAGCATTTGGTTTAGCGAAAGATTCAAGGCAGGCTGGCAAATTCCCCTCAACGATCAAGAGCCGGTCAAACCGGCCTTACAAACAAGAAGCCGGTACAACCGGACAAATAAGCAGAAGGGCACGAAGCGGCTCTGAAGCGTTGACAGGGAAGTCAATTGGAACAACGGCCCCAACCGAAGCAACAAGGGGCCCAATAGAACCGCCGCAAGGCGGAACAAGACGGGGACATGATCATGGCTTACTTTGATGCCGGAACCACCAGTTTTGATGACATTGCCGCCACCGGCAATGCGGAGACGCTTTTTGAACTCGGCCTGATGTATGCAACCGGCCGCAATGGCGATCCCGACGTCATCGCCGCTCATAAGTGGCTCAACATCGCCGCCTTCCGCGGCGTTGAAGCGGCCAAACATCATCGTGAGGCGCTGGCTGCCGAAATGACCCGCGAGGAAATCGCCCAGGCACAGCGCGAGGCACGCGACTGGATTACCCGGCACTGATTTCCCGGGCAGGCTTCAACAAATTCACGGTTTGCCGGAAATCCGGCCAAGAACAAAAGAGCCGGAAAACCGGCCGACAACTGCAAAAAGAGCGGGCAAAGCGCCAAAGCGGTACGACGGGGCAGTACGACAGGCAGAACAACGGGGCGGGACAAGAAGAGCGCACAAAGCGCCGGGTCCACGAAAACGTGCCGGATTTTCGCAGATGTCACAAACCAAAAGCTGTCTGTTTCCACCGACCGGAGGCTTTTTCTCCCGTTTGATGGAAACAGGCAGCTTTTGTACATTCTTGACCCTGTCCTTCGCCACCGCGTGGCTTCCGCCGCAATCCGACATTATTTTTCATCCGGTTGCGCCTTTGGTCTTCTGTTGTGAATTGCGGCAATCGGGCCATTTTACATGGCTTGAAAACAATGCCACCTTGCGCCGGAAAACAGGGAGGCATCATGCAATTTGCCGAGGTGAACGGCGTTACGCTGCACTATCAGACGATCGGCGCCGACAAGGGCAAGCCGCTGATCGTCTTCATCAATTCTCTCGGCAGTGATTTTCGCATCTGGCGTGACGTGGTTGTTGAAATAGCGGGAAAAGCCGCGCTGCTCACCTACGACAAGCGCGGCCATGGCCTTTCGTCGGTGGGTAACCCGCCCTACGCCATGAGCGACCACGTGGACGACCTGATCGCCTTGCTGGAATATCTTTCCGTGGAAAGCGCGGTGCTGTGCGGCGTATCGGTCGGTGGCATGATCGCCCAGGGTGTTTGCGCCCGGCGGCCCGATCTGGTCTCCGCACTAGTGCTTTGCGACACCGGCCACAGGATTGGCACGGACGAGATGTGGAACGAGCGCATCGAAAAGATCGGGCAAGGTGGCATTGCCGCACTTTCGGAACCGATCCTGGAGCGCTGGTTTACCGCTGATTTCCGCGAGAACCGCAAGGCGGAGCTCGAGGGGTATCGAAACATGCTGACCCGCCAGCCGGCAGAAGGCTACACCGGGACCTGCGCTGCCATCCGAGATGCCGATTTCACGCAGGATGCCGCTAACATTGCCGTTCCCGTACTCTGCGTCGTCGGCGATCAGGATGGTTCGACGCCACCGGAACTGGTTGAGGAACTGGCAGGTCTCATCCCCGATGCGAGATTTGAGGTGATCGCAGGGGCGGGGCACCTGCCGTCCATCGAACAGCCGCAAAAACTGTCGAGCCTGATCAAGGGCTTTCTGACGGCAAATGCGACGGCGGCAGCAAAACAGGAGGTCGGCCTGCTGCATTGATCGGCTGCCAGGCCGGTTTTGACAGCATGTGCCGGGAGGAGAAAGAGATGGCCAAGGAAACCAGAAGGGCACAGACGGCCACCGCCAAACCGGGCGCGGTGTTTCCGCTGCGGGACCGCAAGTGGCACCCCAAGGCCTATGATCCGGGCTATCGCTCGAGCATCCTGCGGTCGCCGAAAAAGAAGCTGGTGATGATCCCGCAAACGGCTTCCGAACTTGCTGGCCCGGTGTTCGGCCACGATCTCATCGGCAACAAGGACAACGACCTCATCACCAATTTCGCTCGTTCGGGAAAATCAGCCATCGGCGAGCGCATCATCGTCCATGGTCGCGTGCTTGATGAACAGGGCAGGGGCGTGCCCGATTGTCTGGTGGAAATCTGGCAGGCCAATGCCGGCGGGCGCTACCGCCATGTCAATGAATCCTACATCGCCCCGCTCGATCCCGATTTCGGTGGCTGCGGGCGCACGCTGACGGCAAGCGACGGCAGCTACCGTTTTGCCACCATCCGGCCCGGTCCCTATCCCTGGCCGAATGGGCCGAACGACTGGCGTCCGGCACACATCCACTTTTCGCTGTTCGGTCAGGCGTTTACCCAGCGCTTGATAACGCAGATGTATTTCGAGGGCGACCCGCTGATCCCGCGCTGCCCGATTGTGCGCACGATCAAGGATCCGAAAGCCATTCAGCAATTGGTGGCGAAACTCGACATGGACGGGACAAAGCCGATGGATTCGCTTGCCTACCGTTTCGACATCGTTCTGCGCGGGGCGCGCTCGACGCTGTTCGAAAACCGGCTTGAAGGCAATTGAGGGGAGCAGACGATGGCAAGGAAAAAGGAAAGCCCCTCCCAGACCGCAGGCCCGTACGTTCATATCGGCCTGACACCGAACTTCACCGGTATTCGAGGCGTTTATGCCAGTGATCTCGGCAAGGAAACGGGTGCGGCAGGTTCTGACGCCATCACGCTGACCGGCACGGTTTATGATGGTGCCGGTGAGGCGGTGCGCGATTGCCTGATCGAGTTTTCCCAGTCAGACGGCAAAGGCAGCACCAAACTGTCGAAAGTCGGCAGGAAAACCGGCAAGTTCACCGGCTTTGCCCGGGTTCCCGTCAATCTGAAAACCGGCGAATTTCGCCTCAAGACGGTAAAGCCGGGCATGGTTGCCGGACCTGGTGGCAGCTTGCAGGCCCCGCATGTCACGGCATGGATTGTCGCCCGCGGCGTCAATATCGGGCTTCATACCCGGATTTACTTTGCCGACGAGGCAGACGCCAATGCCGCAGATCCGGTGCTGTCGCTGGTACCGAAGTCCCGCCGCAAGACGCTGATCGCCGAAAAGGTGGCAAAGAACCGTTATCGCATTGACATCCGCCTGCAAGGCGAAGATGAAACCGTGTTTTTCGATGCCTGATCATCCAGCAAGCTGCCCCAGCGAGCCGCTCCCATGTCAAAACCCTGCATCATCTGTGTTGCCATCACCGGCTCGCTTCCGAAAAAAGAGGACAATCCTGCTGTCCCCATCACCATTGCCGAGCAGGTTGAGTCGACCCATGCGGCCTTCGAGGCCGGTGCCTCCATCGCCCACTGCCATGTGCGGCTGGAAGACGGCACACCGACTTCCGATCCGGAACGTTTTGCCAGGCTGAAGGAAAAGCTTCAACAACACTGCCCCGGCTTGATCATTCAGTTTTCCACCGGCGGCCGGTCGGGAGCAGGTGCAGAACGCGGTGGCATGCTGCCGCTTCGGCCCGACATGGCCTCGCTCACGGTCGGTTCGAACAACTTTCCCACCCGCGTCTACGAAAATCCGCCGGATCTCGTCGACTGGCTGGCCTCGGAAATGCGCGAGTATGCCATCAAGCCTGAAATCGAGGCCTTCGACCTTTCCCATATCCATCAGGCCGTGGCGATGAGCCGCGACGGCCGCATTCCCGGCAAGCTCTACATCCAGTTCGTCATGGGCGTGAAGAACGCCATGCCTGCCGACAAGGATGTCTTCGACTACTATGTGAAGACGGTGAACCGGCTGGCGCCCGATGCCGAATGGTGTGCTGCCGGCATCGGCCGTCACCAGATCGAGGTCAATGAATGGTGCATCGCTGCCGGCGGTCACACCCGTACCGGCCTTGAGGACAATGTTCGCCTCGATCGTGAGACATTGGCGCCCTCCAATGCGGCACTGGTGGCGCGAGCCGTCGAGCTGTGCGAGAAGTACGGTCGGCCGGTGGCAACGGCTGCCGAAGCGCGCGACATTCTCGAATTGCGGCCTGCCGCCTGACCGATACCAAAAGGTGAAAGACACGCTGATGACCGAAGCCTTTATCTGCGACTA
>JAGRLQ010000007.1:10927-16009 GCA_020441735.1 Nitratireductor sp. | reverse complement strand
GGTGCGACTTGATCGTCACCGACGGTCCGCCGGTAAACGAAACACTTTCGATCACATCGGGATAAAGCGTGCCCTGGGCAAGAAAATCGGCGCCGCCGACCTTCTTCGCCTCTTCTTCGAAGACGTCGATGAAGAGCTTGCCGATGGTCTTGCGCTTCTTCTCCGGGTCAGCCTCGCCTTCCAGCGCCGAGATGAAGGTATCGGACGCATCCACATGGACAAGCGGGATATTGTAATGCTCGCGGAACATGGCAACGACCTGGGCTGCCTCATCCTTGCGCATCACCCCGTGGTCGACGAGGATGCAGGTTAGCTGGTCGCCAACCGCCTCATGGATCAGCAGGGCAGCGACGGAAGAATCAACACCGCCTGAAAGGCCGCAGATCACCTTGCCGTCTCCCACCTGCTCGCGGATCGCGGCAATCGCCTGCTCCTTGTAGGCTGCCATGGTCCAGTCGCCTTTGAGCCCGGCGATCTTGTGAACGAAATTGGAAATCAGCTTTGCCCCATCGGGCGTATGCACCACTTCAGGATGGAACTGGACGGCATAATAGCGCCGAGCCTCATCGGCGGTAGCGGCATAGGGTGCGTTGGGAGATGCCGCGATCACCTCGAAGCCCTGGGGCAATTCGGTCACCCGGTCGCCATGGCTCATCCAGACCTGATGGCTTTCTCCAGGGTTCCACACGCCCTCGAACAGGGCGGACGGTTTCGATATCTCGACAAAGGCGCGCCCGAACTCGCGATGGTGGCCACCTTCCACCTTGCCGCCCAGTTGCGCACACATGGTCTGCTGGCCGTAGCAGATGCCGAGCACCGGCAGGCCGCTGTCGAAGACAAGCTCCGGCGCGCTGGGACTTCCCATCTCGGTGGTCGATGCCGGGCCGCCCGAAAGGATGACCGCCTTTGGCTTCAGCCGCTTGAAACCTTCATCTGCCGACTGGAAGGGAACGATTTCGGAATAGACGCCGGCTTCGCGGACGCGGCGGGCGATCAACTGCGTTACCTGGCTGCCGAAGTCGATGATGAGGACGGTGTCGGGATGGGCGGTGAGAGCGTCGGACATGGAGGAACCTTCCTTCAAAAGCAGGCCTTACCCGCATACGCTCCCAGGTGCAATTGCCGGACCGCCGCTCTTCACAAAATGTCGCCCTTTGCGATCGCCTCCTCTATGCGATCGACGGCCCCGGCCAGTTTTTCATCGACGATGTGGAGATACTGCGTCCAGTCATCCACATGGGCGAGCTCCTCCGCCCCATCCGAAATGCCGCGCAGGCCGATCATCGGAATGTTGAACGCCATGCAGGCGCGCAGCACGGCGAAGCTCTCCATATCCACCATGTCGGCATCGATTGCCTCGTAGGCGGCGCCCGAGACGATGTTGGCGCCTGTCGACAGGCTGGCGGAGGCAATGCCCGGCACCTGGATGGTCAATTCGACCACGGCGGGAAGATCAAGAAACGGGGTTATACCTTTTTCAAAACCCAGCGGCGAGGCATCCATGTCACGGTAGCTGACGGAGGATGCCTGATAGACCTCGGTCTGGGGCAGTTTTGCCGAGCCCGCCGAGCCGAGCGAAACGACGAGATCGGGCAGCATGTCTTCGTGCTTCAGCCGGCCAAGGGCCGCGGCAAGCTCAACGGCAGCCTCCACCGGGCCGACTCCGGTAATGAGCGGGGTGAAGCGCTGCCGGAGGTGCTCGCCATACTCTGCCTCAGCCGCCATGACGAACAGGATCGATTTTCCCGAAACCTGCTGGAGCTTCATGGCTACCCTCCATCCTGCGCACGCTGCATGACGGCGAAGAAGAAGCCGTCGGTGCCGGTGGAGGCGGGCGTTAGCGTGATGCATTTGAGATCGGAAGACCATGGCTTCGGCTTGTCGAACCCGAACAGGTCCTGCCAGACCTCACCCGCCGAGAGCAGTTCCCATCCTGCGTGATGTTCTCCGAAGGCGTAGACCTGATGCTCGTTCTCTTCCGGGAAAACCGAGCAGGTTACATAGACGAGATAGCCACCGGGACGCACATAGCGGCAAGCTGCCTCCAGAACAGCTGCCTGTTCGTTCTGCCGGGTTTCCAGCATGTCCGGTGTCAGCCGCCACTTGGCATCGGGCCTGCGTCGCCAGGTGCCGGAACCCGTGCACGGCGCATCGACAAGAACCCGGTCCATGCGGCCTTCAAGGGCTGAGAGATCATCCTTCGGGGAATGCACCTGGGCGTTGCGCACCCCTGCCCGCTTCAGGCGCTCGAAGATGGGAGCAAGACGATTCTTGTCGGCATCATAAGCATGGATCTGGCCACGGTTTTCCATCGAGGCCGCGAGCGCCAGGGTCTTGCCGCCGCCACCGGCGCAGTAATCGAGCACCTGTTCGCCCGGGCGGGCAAAGACGAGATCGGCGGCAATCTGGCTGCCCTCGTCCTGGATTTCAAACCAGCCTTTCTGGTAGCCGGGTTCGGCCTGCACATTTGGCAGGCGGCGGGAGGCCCTGCCCGGCTCGATGCGGATGCCGTGGCGGGCAATTGCCGTTTCCTTCGCACCCGCACCGGAAAGCGCTTTTAACACCTTGTTGCGGTCCGCCTTGAGCGTGTTGACGCGAAGATCGAGCGGCGGGCGTTCTGCAAGCGCCTTGGCTTCAGCAACCCATTCCTCCTCGAAATTCTCCTCGAAAGAGGCCGCGTACCATTCGGGAATGTCCGCCTCGATATGGGCGTCCGCGAAAGCGGTGTCGCGAGAGCTGGCTGCTTCCAGTTTTTCAACCGGAATTTCCGGTGCGAAACGGTCGTCCTCAAAAGCCTGTTGTATGTGATCGGGCGTCATGTCCCAGTCGCGCTGCAGGGTGGCGAAGACGACCGAATTCGGGCTGTCGTCACCCATCAGCCAAGCGGCGGACGCCTGCCGGCGCAGGGCATCATAGACAAGGTTACCGATGGCGGAGCGGTCGCCGGAACCTGCAAAGCGATGGGAAAGGCCCCAGTCCTTAAGCGCCTCGGTGGCCGGGCGTTTGCGCGCTGCCATGTCCTCGAGCACTTCGATGGCGGCCTGAACCCGGCCTCCCAGACGCATGGCTCAGGCCCACAAAAGGGCAGAAAGGGTAACCTCGACCATCAGCGCCATGAGGACCTGGACAGAGCGAACAAACAGCTTGCGCCGGCGCAGAACCACATGTTCGCCAATCATCTCGTAGCCATGCCGCCAGCGGATCGCCACATAGAGTGCCGCCAGGATGACCGTCAGCCAACTGGAGACGCCCAGTGCCAGGGAAATGGCGATCAATGCATAAAATATCGTCGGCGACTCAAACTGGTTCATCACCGCCCGGTTGAACACTGCCGCCTCTTCCGGTTCGTTCTGTGTGGCGCGGTACGTCTCGGTCGTCGCCTTGCCGGCCTTGACAACCCGGACACGGGCCTTGGCCATGGCAGTGTAAAGACGCACCGCCAGAACCATGTTTGCGATCGTGATCAGCACAACCAGCCTGACCTTCCAATCGGCGGCGAATGTCCAAAGTGGTTCGATTGCTTCCATGGTCCTGGCCCTAGTTGCGGTGGTAGTTGGGGCTTTCGCGCGTGATCGTGATGTTGTGGGCGTGGCTTTCCGTCAGCCCAGCGCCGGTGATGCGCACGAAGGATGCCTTTTCCTGAAAATCGGCAATCGACGTACCGCCGACATAGCCCATCGCCGCGCGCAGGCCGCCTGCAAGCTGGTGGATGACATGGGAGGCAGGCCCCTTGTAGGCCACCTGTCCCTCGATACCCTCGGGCACCAGCTTGTGTGTATCGCTGACCTCGGCCTGGAAATAACGATCTGCCGAACCGCGCGCCATGGCACCGACGGACCCCATGCCGCGATACGCTTTGTAAGAACGGCCCTGATGCAGGTAGACCTCGCCGGGGCTTTCCTCGGTACCGGCGAGCAGAGAACCCACCATCACCACCGAGGCTCCGGCAGCGATCGCCTTGGCAAGATCGCCGGAATACTTGATGCCGCCGTCTGCGATCACCGGAATGCCGCTTTCATTGGCCACTTCCACGGATGCCATGATGGCCGAGAGCTGTGGAACACCGACACCGGCAACAATGCGGGTCGTACAGATCGAACCCGGCCCGATACCGACCTTGATGGCATCGGCGCCTGCATCGATCAGCGCTTTGGTGCCATCCGCTGTGGCGACGTTACCGGCTACGATGCGCACGGCATTGGATAGTTTCTTCACTCGCGTCACCGCGTCCAGTACGCGCTGGGAATGACCATGGGCCGTATCGACTACGACCATGTCGACGCCTGCATCGATCAGCCGTTCGGCGCGCTCAAAGCCGTCATCGCCGACGCTGGTTGCTGCCGCCACGCGCAAGCGCCCCTGCTCGTCCTTGGCAGCATCGGGATGAAGCTGTGATTTCTCGATATCCTTCACCGTGATCAGGCCGATGCAATGACCCTCGGCATCGGTTACCAGCAGCTTTTCGATGCGATGCTGATGCAGCAGCTTGCGGGCATCGTCCTGGCTGACGCCATCGCGAACCGTGATCAGGTTCTCATGGGTCATCAGCTCGCGGACTTTCTGCTTCGGGTTCGAAGCAAAGCGCACGTCGCGGTTGGTCAGGATACCGACTAGCTTGCCGGTGGCGTGGCCGCCCGTGCCGCCATTCTCGACCACCGGAATGCCGGAAATGCGGTTGACCTTCATCAGTTCGAGCGCATCCTCGAGCGCAGCATCGGGCCCGATTACCACCGGATTGACCACCATGCCCGATTCGAACTTCTTGACCTGACGGACTTCCTCGGCCTGTTCGGCAGGAGTCAGGTTGCGGTGAATGACGCCCATGCCGCCGGCCTGGGCCATAGCGATGGCAAGCCGTGATTCGGTCACCGTGTCCATCGCTGCCGACAGGATCGGCAGGTTGAGGTCGATGCCGTCTGCAACCTTTGTGCGGATATCAACCTGCGCCGGCATGACCTGGGAGTGCCCCGGCTGCAGCAATACATCGTCAAAGGTGAGCGCTATCTCACCGGTGGAAGTCTGAATAATTCTGGACATTGCCAACCTGTTCGGGACCAACCGTTTCGGGATCGCTTCTGGCGC
>JAGRLQ010000007.1:0-10870 GCA_020441735.1 Nitratireductor sp. | reverse complement strand
TGGCCTGCGGATTGGCAAGGGTCGTTACCATGGCACCGGCGCCAGTGCAAAGCCTATTCGCGCCGGGTGCGGCGAAATCGCTCTAGGTGTGAATTGTGACGGCTGGATGAGAAATGCGGCAGGAACTACCCGCCGTCGGTAATCCGGTAGACTTTCAGCCTGTCATCTGCCGGGGAAATGCGTTGCAACCAGGCAGGTTCGCGGCCATCCAGGATGCGGCGACCGATGCTGTCGCGAATGCTGCCCTTCTTCGAGGCACTCTCTGGCTGCGCTGCCGGCAAAGGCAGACAGTAGGCAATGTATTGCGGCTTGCGGCGCTCGATGATCGCTCTGGCAGCGGCCTCGTCCGCGGCGAAGAAATCCATGGTGTCGAGGATGGCGCGCCCGTTGCGGTGGTAGTTTCCAGCCACGACCGAATGGCCGGTGAAAACCAGAATCGCCGGACCGGTGTTTAGATCGTTGAGAACAAGGCCCGCAGGAAGCGTTGCCAGAAAGCTGAAATCCGTATCGCGATTGCAGATGCTCGCAACCCCCTCCTGCCTGCTCCATTCCGGTGCATCTGCTACCGCTGCTGTCCGGCTTCCGGGCGGAGGAAGAACGGCATTGGCGGTGACAAGCCAGACCGGCGAAATCAGAACAAGGGCTGAAAGACCCGTCATGAGCATTACAACGGCGCGCGAGCGGCCTCGTGCTGCCGAAAAGTGCCGCCAGGCCAGATCGGCAAGAATGACGCAGACCGGAACAGCGGCGAATACGCCCAAACGAAGCGCCCTGACCTGCAGAAAGGACAGGACAAGACAGATGGCGAGTACGGCAAGCACGGGAACAAGATGGCGGCTCGCAAGTTGATGTCTTACCAGAGCGACGCCCGCAGCCAGCAGAAGGGCAATATAGACAAGAAGCGCATAATTCGCTGCACCGAAACGGCTGGCAAAGTCGACAATGCCGCGCGCCTCATGGATTTGCGAAAGCCAGCGCTGCGAAAGTTCCGCGCTGAGGGCCGAATAGGGACCTGCTCGGCATTCGGGAAAGGCAAGCGCGGTAACGGCAACGGCGCTTGCGCCAACCAGCGCTGCCAGACCGAGCCGCACCACCCTTTTCTTCGTTTTCAGTATCACCAGTGCGGCAAGGCCTGCCGCGGCCAGCGCCATGGCAGCCCCATAGACGATGGAAAGCGAATCACAGCGAACCGCAATCCACTGATCAAAGGGGACGGATATCGGATAGATAACGACAAGCCCGAGCAGAATACCGGTAGCAGTTCGCAACAGACCGCCGCGAGAGCCTTCAAGATCGAATACCCAGGCAAGGCCCAGCCAGCCGAGCAGCAAGGCGATGAAAGGCAGATTGTCGAGACCGATTGCCATCGACAGCACCATGCAGAAACCGGCACCTGCATGGCCAAGCCAGTGCCGGCCGGACATCACGCCGAGCAACATGAGGAAAACGAGCAGGATCTGCACATTGTGGTGATCGATGCGGCCGGGCGCAAACTGGGAAAGTGCCGCGATGTTGGTGAGTGCAAACAGGATCACCACAAAGGGATTGGTCTTCGCCGAGGCGCGCTCGCAGATGGCAATCAGCGTCGCCAGTGTCAGGCACAATACGGCCGTCGGCCAGAACGCAGCGGCCAGACGGGGGGCCAATTCTGCGCCCGCAAGGGGTGAAAGCACAACCGTCAGCAAGGCAATGGGTAGGTCAATCAGCCGCGACCAGTGCAGATCGCCGCCCTCGGGCGGGTTCATGCGCGGCACGGAGACATCATACCATCCCTGCCCGGCAAGCCAGTTCTGCACCTCATGCAGGCGTAGGAAATCGTCGGGGTCGGCCATCGCGCCGTGCAGCAGCAGATCCTGAAGCGGGCGGAAATACCAGGCAATCTGGAATAGCACGACCCAGAACAATAGGCGCAGCCATGACGGGCGAACTGAGTCGGCCCTTGTCCTGTCGGCATCGATGGTTGTGGCTTGGGTCACGTCGAATTGCCCGGGCCGCATAGGCGCAAACCCGGCCTTCTCATTGGTTTGTGCAGACTCCATCAGACAATTTAAGAATTAATTTACAGCGTCTGGTTACTTTTCAATCCTGATTGAAAACACCGGAAAACAGCCGGAACAGCGGAAAAAACGTGGCGATGTTGCAGCTTTCAAAGGCGGAAAAGGCCGAAATGACCAAGGCAGCGCAAAAGGCGAAGGACATGCGCATTGCGGTGCTGGTGCCCTGCAAGGACGAGGAAGTGACCATCGCCAAGGTCATCAGGGACTTCAAGAAGGCGCTGCCGGCGGCAACCGTCTATGTCTACGACAACAACTCGACCGACGAGACGGCGGTAGCGGCGAAGAAAGCCGGTGCCGTGGTCGGTTACGAAACCCGCCCGGGAAAGGGCAATGTGATACGGCGGATGTTCGCCGAAATCGACGCCGACATCTATCTCATGGTCGATGGCGACGACACCTATGATGCCGCCAGTGCGCCCCTGCTGGTCAACAAGCTGATCAGCGACCGTGCCGACATGGTGGTGGGGGCGCGCATCGGTGCCGATACCGATCACCAGCGCAAGGGGCACGCCACCGGCAACCGCTTGTTCAACGTGCTCTACACCACCCTGTTCGGCCGCGAATTCAGCGACATCTTCTCCGGTTACCGTGCCTTTACGCGCCGCTTCGTGAAGAGCTTTCCCGCAGTCTCTGCCGGTTTCGAGATCGAGACGGAACTTTCCGTCCATGCCTCGCAGTTGCGGCTGCCGGTTGCGGAAGTGCCGCTCGAATACAAGGACCGGCCGGAAGGTTCGGAAAGCAAGCTTTCAACCGTGCGCGACGGCTTGCGTATTCTCAAGACGATCATCGTCCTGCTGAAGGAGTACAAGCCGTTCTGGTTCTTCGGCGCCATTGGGCTTGCCGGCATCCTGTTTGCCTTTGCCCTCGCCCTGCCACTGCTGTTCGAATACAGCCGCACCGGCCTCGTCACCCGCATGCCGACGGCCATTCTTGCGACCGGCATCGTGATTGTCTCGATGCTGACCGTCACTGCCGGAGTCGTGCTTGATTCGATCCGCCGCATGCGGGCCGAGATCAAGCGCATGTTCTACAACATGACCCGTACCCGGGCCGGGGATTAATCCGATGCGGCTCGATCTGGCCCTGCTGATCATCGTGCCGGTCATGATCGCCTTCGGCCAGTTCCTGTTCAAGATGGCGGGGCGGCAGCTGAGTGGCAATATTGCCCGCGATCTGTGGAACATCGCCTTCAACCCCTATTTCATCGGGGCGATGGCGCTTTACGGCATCGCATCGTTTCTGTGGGTGATTGCTGTTTCGAAGACCGACATTTCCCGCGCCTATCCGTTCATGGCGTCAGGCTTCGTCATTGTGCCGGTCATCGGCTATTTCCTGCTTTCCGAGCAGCTCAATCCGACCTTCTTTGCCGGCACGGCGCTGATCGTCGCCGGTATCATCGTCGTCAGCTACGCCTGAGTCGGCAGCAAAAGCCGGAGTGATCCGGCTTCCTGTATTTCCGATCTTCTACACAGCCTTGGCAGATGCAGCCGTTTTGGCAGGCAACGGCTTTTTCGCAGGTGATGGCGTTTCGGCCTTTTCCTGATCCGTCAGGAAGTCTTCCGGTGGCGGCGGACACTCGCGGAAGATGCGCGCCGTACAGGCTGCGCAGATGTCCTGATCGAGTGTCGGCACGATCTCGGCAATCGCATCGCCCTTTGACGTATGCACGTGCTCGGTCGATAGCGCTTCGGAGACATGGAAGCGGTCAAGACGCTTGATGGCTGCGACCTGTTTTGCCTGCACATGGAAGGAACCGCCACGGCGCTTGCGGCGGCGCGCCTCCTCGATCAGCAGTTCAGCGGCAGGCAAATCGATCTCGCCGACGCCCTTGACCATGAACAGCATGTGCTTCTGCTTGGCGCGCTTGCGTTCGATTTCGCGAAACTTGCGGCGCACATGTTCCACGGAGCCGAAATAGAACGGGCCATCCATGCGCACGAAGACCATTTGCGGGCATTCGGTCAGCCCGTGGGTCTCAGAACTGCGGAACACCCGGTGGGTGGTATTGGGATCCGGCGCGCCGATGCCGATAAAGGGATGGGCCGACTTGTTGAGGAAGATCAGGAAGGACAGCATCACGCCGATATAGATGGCGAACTCCAGATCGATGAACAGAGTCGAGATGAAGGTGATCACCGCGATGGAGGTTTCCGCGCGGCTGGTGCGCATGATGTGCCACAACTCGCGGAAATCGATCAGCTTCAAGGCAACCAGGATGATGACACCGGCCATGGCCGGAATCGGCACATAGGCAAACAGCGGCGCGACGAAGATCAGAATCAGGAACAGTGCTATCGAGGCGATGACGGAGGAAAGCGGTGTGGCGGCGCCGGTCTCGTAGTTCAGGCCGGACCGGGTAAACGACCCCGAGGCGGCGTGGCACTGGAAAAACGAACCCACGGCGTTCGAGACACCCTGGCCGATGAATTCCTGGTTGCCGTCGAGGTCCTGCCCTGACTTGATGGCGATGGCTCTGGCGATGGACACGGCCTCCAGCAGGCCGACCAGCGCAATGGCGAAAGCGGCGGGTGCAAGGTCGCCCATCAGCCGGACATTGAAGGAGGGAACATCGAATACCGGGAAGATCGACGGGATGGCGCCCACGACCGCAACACCGTTCTCCTGACCCTGCAGCGCCAGACTTGCCACCGAGCCGGCTATCAGTCCGAAGAGATAGTTCGGCAGACGGGGAAAATACCGTTTCGAGACGAGCGCAACTGCAAAAGCTATGAAGGCGATGATGGCCGAGCGCCAGTCAACGTGAAAAATGTTCTCGTAGAGACTGATCGCAAACTCGACCACCTCATTGGGCCTAGGCAGATCGATGCCCAACGCATGTCTTATCTGGCTGAGCGCAATCAGGCTCGCAGCACCGGCCATGAAGCCGACCATGACCGAATGCGAGACGAAATCGACAAGCGCACCGAGTCTGGCAAGTCCGAGTGCGAGCTGAAACACCCCGACCAGGAATGTCAGCGTAATGGCGGCCTGAATCCAGGCTGCCGATCCAGGCTCGAAGCTGCCAACCAGCGCGCTGAAGACAAGCGCGGAGATGGCCGTCGTTGGGCCGGAGACAACATGCCAGGACGAACCGAACAGCGCAGCCAGGGCTGCCGAGATCATCGCCGTGTAGAGCCCGTATTCGGGTGGCAGGCCGGCAATGGCGGCAAAGGCGACAGCCTGGGGAAGAACAATCGAAGCCCCCGTGAGGCCGGCATAAAGGTCGGCGCGCAGCGTCTGGCGGGTGATCATGTGCCGCCATTCGAGGAACGGCAGCAGGCGCTGCAGGGATACACCCTGCAAATACGCGACCAGATCTCTCGGGCGGAAGCCAGCCATAATGTCTACGTCCAAACTGCAGGATACCGGTCGGCACTCGCAGGGGGCGATCTCAGGCCACTGCGCGACGGAATTCCATTCCCTGCCCGTATAGTCCCAGGCGATCTGCCGGGAGTAGTGCCAGATGGGTCAAACCGTTTTGGCGAACGGATACGGCGGTACAATTGCGTTCGTTGGGCTCAAAGACTTGCCGATTGCCACCAATAGGCAACGCAAGCCCCGAGTTCAGGCAGACATGCGCCTTTGACCGGCGAGAATCAACCCCAAAACCGCCAATGTGGTTATCGCCAGCGCATACAGAAAGAGATCCAGCTTTCCACCCACCATCAAGGCGAGTAACCCGCTGAAGACGGCTGAAAAAAGACGGCTCACCGATTCGACGAAGGAGGATACGAAACCGGCGATCGAGCCATGGGGATCGAGGGAGAGCGCCATGCAGTTTGCCGCCATGGTCAGGAAGCTTGTTGCAAACAGGATCATAGTAAAGGACAGCACGTAGGCATTCAATATACCGGCCACCAGAAAGACAAGCATCAGCGCGACGGAGCCGACGGCAATCACCCCGCCGACAAGCAGGGCAAATTGCGGCCCGTGGCGATTGATCAGCGCACGGTTGAAATACTGGCCGATGATGATGCCGAAGCCGTGAATGGCGAACAGAACAGCAAACAGCGCCCCTTCAATGGCGAACGTGTCCTTGTAGACCCTGGGTACGGAGATCAAGATCAGCATCATCAGGCTCATGACCGGCCCGAGCAGCAGGCCATAGAACCTGGATTGCGGGTTGCGCAGAACGGCAACCGCATTGGCAAGCAGCATCGAGGGGCGGGTTGCGTTGGGATTTTGCCTGGCAAGGGTTTCAGGCAGAAACAGCATGCCGATTGCCAGAAGAACGAGGCCGAAAAGCAGGATGGCGGCAAAGATCATTCGCCAGCTTCCGAACTGCATGAAGGCGACACCGGCAAGCGGCGCCACGATGGGGCCGAAGGCAAAGACCATCGTGGCCAGCGCGATGTTGGCGGCAAGCTGGCGACCGGAAAACAGGTCACGCAGGATGGCGCGCGCCACGACCGGCCCGCCGGAAGCGCCGAGCCCCTGAACCGCCCGGCCGATCAGCAGCATTTCGGCACTCTGCGCAAACAGGCACAGCAGGGTTCCTCCGGCGAAGACCGCCAATCCGGAAAGGAGAATCGGCCTGCGGCCGAAACGATCGGACAGTGGTCCGGTGAACAACTGGCCGACACCGATGAAAGCCAGGAACACCGGCACCGCCATCTGAATCTCGGCGTAATCGGCATCGAGATCATCCGCCATCAGCCCGAAGGCCGGCAGCAGGATGTCGACCGAAAAGGCCGATACGCTGAGCAGCAGCCCGCAATAGATGATGATCTGGAGAGGTGACACGGAAAGACGCCCGCTGAAATGAATTACAAAGCCTGCTGTAGCGGATTGGCATGCGCAGCGGAAGCGCGAGACCGAAAAGAGATGTTCACCACGATACGGATGCAATTGACTAGGACAGGCCGCCGCTTGCATTAAGGGCGCATGTCGATCGTCCGGCTTTCCGATTCCATGATCAACCAGATTGCCGCCGGCGAGGTCGTCGAGCGGCCGGCCAGCGTCGTCAAGGAACTGGTCGAGAATGCGATTGATGCTGGCGCGTCGCGCATCGATATCGTGACGGCGGAAGGTGGCAAGCGGCTGATCCGCATTTCCGACAATGGCTGCGGCATGGCGCGCGGCGATCTTGAACTGGCGGTCGAGCGCCACTGCACGTCGAAACTTACCGACGATCTGCTCGACATTCGCACACTGGGTTTTCGCGGCGAGGCCCTGCCCTCAATCTGCTCGGTGTCACAGCTGAGCATTCTTTCGCGCGCCAAAGACGAGCCTCATGCCTGGCAGATCACTGTCGATAACGGTGCGGTGCAGCCAGCCAGACCCGGCGCGCTTTCGGCGGGAACGGTGATCGAGGTGCGCGACCTGTTTTCGCGCGTGCCGGCGCGCCTGAAATTCCTCAAGTCAGACCGGGCGGAAACCAATGCCATAACCGAAACGATCAAGCGCGTAGCACTCGCCTTTCCCGGCATTCATTTCACGCTGGGCGGCAGCGACCGCAGCACGCTCGACTGGCCGGCAGGCACGTTGCGCGACCGTGTCCGGCAGATTCTGGGCCGCGAATTCCTCGACAACGCGATGGAAGTGGAAGCCGAACGAGAGGGCATCCTCCTTGGCGGACTGGCGGGGCTGCCCACCTTCAATCGCGGCAATGCGCTCAACCAGTATTTCTTCGTCAATGGCAGGCCGGTGCGCGACAAGCAGCTTCTGGGTGCGGTACGCGGCGCCTATTCCGATTTCCTGCCGCGCGACCGACATCCCCTTCTGGCGCTGTTTCTCACCCTCCTGCCGCAGGAGGTTGACGTCAACGTGCACCCGGCAAAGGCTGATGTTCGCTTTCGTGACGCTGCCCTGGTACGCGGGCTGCTGGTCGGCAGCCTGAAACGGGCCATTCTCGATGCCGGGCACCGCGCTTCCAGCGAAGGCGGCACAGGGATGGCTGCAGCCTTTCGGCCCGGCTTTTCCGGCCGCCAGACATCCGCTTTCGAACCGGGCAGCTATCAAGCTCCCTTCACCGATAGCCCGGCCGGACAGGAAGCCCCGGTTTCGCAGACCGCTGCCAACGGATTTGGCGAGACCACTCATTCTTATCAACCGGAAATCGGCAATGTCAGCCAGCCTTCCGGCAACGCGGCTACGGCGGTATCCGAACCGGCAGAAGAGATGCTGCGCCATCCGCTGGGCGCTGCACGAGCGCAACTGCACAAGAACTACATCATCGCGCAGACCGAGCGGGGGCTTGTCATCGTCGATCAGCATGCAGCCCATGAGCGCATCGTTTACGAGGCGCTCAAGAAGGGGCTGAAAGAGGGGCTCCCCTCCCAGATGCTGCTCATTCCCGAAATCGTCGACCTGCCTGAGGAAGATGTTGTGCGGCTGGCGGAAGCAGCCGAAGAGCTTGCAACGCTCGGCCTTCATGTCGAGCAGTTCGGCCCCGGCGCGGTTGCCGTTCGCGAGACGCCCGCCCTGCTTGGCGAGATTGATGCCCAGGCGCTGGTGCACGATCTGGCCGACGAACTCGCCGAATGGGGCTCGGCGCAGGGGCTGCGCGACCGGCTGGAACATGTAGCCGCCACCATGGCCTGCCATGGCAGCGTGCGGTCGGGCAGATTGCTCAAGCCTGATGAGATGAATGCACTGTTGCGGCAGATGGAGGTGACGCCCAATTCCGGCCAATGCAACCATGGCCGGCCGACCTGGGTGGAACTCGACCTGAAGGACATCGAGCGGCTGTTCGGGCGTTGAGAGGCGCATCCTTGCGCCGCCGCCATTCAGCCTCTAAATGAAGGACGCAAAGCGACAAAGGCGACGATCATGTTGGAACCCGGCTCCAGAGAAGCAAAAATCCGCTATGGCGATGCGGATTTCGATGTGATTTCGCCCGGCTCCTTTGTGCGTTGCGCGGTTACCGGCAAGCCGATCCCAATCGATGAACTGAAGTACTGGTCTGTCGCCCGGCAGGAAGCCTATATCGATGTCGTGACCTCGGTGCGGCGCGAACAGGGGCTTGCCTGAAACGCTGGCCTTTTCAGCCTGCCGCTTCGAGCGCTTCCACTGCTTCCTTTTTTCCCTTGTGACTTGCAGCCAGCTGGCGTTGTTCGAAACGGCGCAAGGTGGCATCAATGATCCGCTCATCCGTGCCTTCATCGGCAAAGACGAGTTCGATGCCTGCAACGGCACTCGCCCGGGCAAGGCGTTCCTGCGCTTCACCCATGCCGAGCAGGCGAACATAGTCCTTGGCGGTGGTGACCAGATCCGCCTTGGTCAGCTTGGCGCGGTCAAGCAGTTCCATCACATCGTCGCGCGAGAAGACATGATGGTCGCCATAGGCCTTGACCATGGATAGCTGCCCGCCGGCCTTGACCAGGCTGTCGAAGAATTTCTGCGGATCAGCAATGCCGGAATAGGCAAGCAGGGATTTCCCCTTCCACTGGCCCGCCCTGAGCATTCTGTAGCGGCCCTGATAGACCGGCTTTCCGGCGCGTGCGGCGAGCCGTATTGCGGCTTGCGCGCCCGGTTCGTCGCCAACCACCAGAATGGCATTGGCAAGCGGCAACTGGTCCTTCATGCGCACCCGCAAGGGGCCTGCAGGCATGGCAAAGCCGTTGCCGATGCCCCGGCGGGAGTCGACGACGACGAGGGCATAGTCGCGTTTCAGCCGGGGGTTCTGAAAGCCGTCATCCATGATAATGAAATCGCAGCCGAGTTCCACCAGCTTCTCCGCACCGGTCAGCCGGTTGGAGGAAACCACCGTTACCGCAGAGCGGGCGAGCAGCAGGGGCTCATCGCCGACGTCACCGGCATTGTGGCGTTCCGGTTCCACCCTGGCAGGACCGGCAATCTTGCCGCCATAGCCGCGCGACAGAAATCCCGGCGTAAACCCGCGCCTTCTTGCGGTTTCTGCAAGTGCCAGCGCGGTCGGTGTCTTGCCGCCGCCGCCGGCGACGAAATTGCCGATACACAATACCGGCACATCGACACCGCCCGACGGACGCGCATGCATGGCCAGCGCCGCTGCCCGCGAATAAAGCAGGGAGAGCGGCGCCATCAGCCAGGCCTTGAGCCCGGCTGGCTCGAACCAGAACGGAGGCGTCTCGTTAGCTGCCATTTCCGATGTCCTCCAGCTTGCGCTTCACGGTCAGGGGAAAGACATAGGAATCGAGCACGTCGATGGTGCGGTCCAGCGCACCGCGCATGTCGTTTACCGTTTCTCCTGCGGCCTGGATCATGCGCTCGCGCTCAACCGGGTTCTTGAGCAGGAATTCAAGGTTGGCAGCCAGCATGTCGCCATCCTCAACCAGCCGCACCGCCTTACGCGAAAGCAGATTACGGTAGGTATCGCGAAAGTTTGCCACATGCTTGCCGGAGAGGACGGCAGCGCCAATGGCTGCCGGTTCAAGCGGATTCTGGCCGCCAAACCCTGCCAGGCTGCGGCCCATGTAAACGATCGGGGCCATGCGCAGATACAGCCCCATCTCGCCGATGGTATCGCCGAGATAGATATCGCTTGTCGCGCCGATCTGCTCCTCGCGGCTGCGTCTTGCCACCTCCAGTGACAGGCTGCGCGCCAATTCTTCTATCTCATCGCCTCGCTCGGGATGGCGGGGTACGAGAATGAGCAGCAGCCCCGGAAACTCCGGCATCAGCTTGCGGAAGACGGCAAACAGGATTTCCTCCTCGCCGCGATGGGTGCTCGCGGCAACAAAGGCGGGGCGACCGGCAACCTGGCTCAGCATGCGCCGCAGTTCCGCCTCTTCATAGGGCAGTTCCTTGGTGTCGACCTTCAGGTTGCCGGAGATGACGACCGGCCGGGCGCCGAGCTTGCGATAGCGCTCGGCATCCAGCGAAGACTGGGC
>JAGRLQ010000353.1 GCA_020441735.1 Nitratireductor sp. | reverse complement strand
GCGGCGCCCATGTCTGGAAAGTCGGCGGCAAGGTGTTTGCGATTGGCGGCTGGAATGGCGGCCCGGCGGAGGATGCGGCCGAGCTATTCGTCACCTTCAAGGTTTCCGAACTTGCCTATGACATTCTGAAGGAGCAGCCGGGCTGCCGGCCCGCTCCCTACCTGGCTTCACGCGGCATGAAATGGATCCAGCGCATGTCGGGCGAGAGCCTGGATGACAACGCGCTTCAGGATTATCTGAAGGAAAGCCACCGCATCGTTGCTTCGGGCCTGTCCAAGAAGAAGCGTGTGGAGCTTGGGCTGGCGTGATGCTCAGTTGCCGGCGAACTGGGTTCCGGCGAGGCGGCGCTCTTCAAGCAGGGTGTCGATGCGGTTGCGCTCGGTTTCAAACATCGCAAGTTCCTCACCGCGGAAGACCTTGCCGCGCGGCAACTTGATCTTCATCGGATTGACCCGGTTGCCGTTGACATGCACCTCATAGTGAAGGTGCGGGCCGGTGGAGAGGCCCGTTGAGCCGACATAGCCGATCACCTGGCCCTGACGAACGCGAACGCCCGGGGCGATGCCCTTGGCGAAAGATGTCTGGTGCAGATAATAGGTCTCGTACCCGTTGGCGTGGCGGACAATCGTGCGCTTGCCGGAGCCTCCGGCCCAGCCTGCCTTTTCGATGACACCATTGCCGGCCGCCAGGATTGGCGTTCCGCGCGGCGCTGACCAGTCGACGCCCCAGTGCATTTTCTTGACCCGGGTAATCGGGTGCCGGCGCATGCCGTAGGGCGAGCGGAACACGCCGTTGGGAACCGGCTGGCGCAGCAGGAACTGTTTGGCGCTTTTGCCGGTCTCGTCATAATAATCGACCGTGCCGGTTTCCGGATCACCGAAGCGATAATACTGCCGGGTAATGTCGCCCAGCGTGATGCCTGCGTACAGGATTTCTGCATTTTCCGTCAAAGCGGTCTGGCCTTCCTCCAGTGACAGGAAAAGCTCAAGCCGGTCCTGGGAGGTGATCTGGGTGCGGAAATCCACATCGAAGGCGATGATGCGGATCAGCCGGTTTGCGGTTTCGACATCAAGCCCCTCGTTGAGGGTGGCCCGGTAAAGGGCATTGTAAATGTTGGGCAGCTTGTTGCGGGCCAGCAGCACCGGCGGTTTGGGGCCCCTGCTGCCGGCGTCCTCGGGCGCCGTATCCGGCGGGGCCGCATAGGCGAGGGCGCCGGATTTTTTGCGTACGACGGATACCATGTGCTTGCCGCCGCGGTAGACACTGATGCGGGCAAGTGACTGGCTGCCGCCATCCTCGCCCGGCATGGTGAGGAACGTCATCATCAGCCGGTCATCGCCAAGAAAATTCTCCGAGGAAAGATCGGAGGCAATGGCATTGGCGAATTCGATTGCCTCCGACTCGCCCAGGCCTTCGCCCTGAAGGACCAGCGCCACCGGCAGTTCGGACTTCACTGTTGCCTTGCGCTCGTCGTAACGCATGCCGGGATAGTCATCGGGCTCAACACGGCTGAGGACGGAAACGTTCTCGGCGGTGATCGTCAGTCCCGGTGTCGACAGTACGGAACTGTCCTCAGAGGAGAAACGGGCTGAATCGAAATAGGAAACCGAAGTAAGGGCCGTCGCACCGACATCAAGCGATGGCGCGGCGTTGCGCACAATGGTCTCGATGTCCTCCGATGTCTGCCGGCTGGCGACCGAGATATGCGGATCTCCCAGGGGATAGGGCTCGATCTTCAGCGAAATCTCGCCTTCCACATCGGCGCCGTAAATCTGCTCGGCGGTGTAGGCGACGGGCTCGGCCTTGCCGTTCTCGGAAAAGATCGCCAGCGGATCGAAGCGGGGATAGTCGACCTCGTGCCTCGGCACGGCGGCAAGCGGCAGATCAAGGCGCATGAAGGGCTTGAGCTTGACCACATCCTGATCGCCCTCGCGGGAGACCGTGGGCACCATGAATACCTTGCCCGGCTGCGGGGCCTGGGGCAGGGACGCGGACAGCGCAGGCCGGCCGGCCTTTTCGATCCGCTCGATCTCAGGCGCTACTTCCGTGCTTTCCTTTTCATAGGCCTGGGCGGGGATGGCGAGGTTCTCGCGGCCATCGAGCGCGGTATAAAGTGCGCCGCCCATCAGCGAGACGGAAGCCAGCCCGGTCAGGATGGAGCCGCCGAACCAGCGGAAGGAAATGCCGCGGCGATCCGATTCGGCCGGCGTGCGCCGTGCCTGGAGCGGTTCGGCATCGCCGAGAAAGTCAGCTTCGATGTTTCTGCCGTTGTCCTGCATGCCCACCCGGATCATTTCACGTTTCCTCAGAAACGGGCCGATCAATTGCTCCAATACCGGGTTAACCCGGTCCAAATTCTATTGCCACGGGGGCGGTTTGGCCGCAAGCCATGCCTGCTTTTCCCGAATCCCTTTCAGGATGTGGTTGCTGCATCCCCTTGTGTGGTTTTTTCGTAAAATCCGAATGTGGCCAAAAACGGCGCTAGAGGCCTGATTTGGCCGATTTTTTCAGGTTTTCTGCAGGTCCCGGTAAGGGCGGATTTCAAACGTTCAAAAAAATGCAATATTTTTGAAAAACCTTGTTGACACTTCGAAGGCTTGGAGCCTATATACCGCTCACAACGAGGGCGGGGCGCCGCTGGCGGCGACATTTTGCGCTCTTGTGTTTTTCTTTGAGAGTAACACCTTCAGGTGTCTCGAGAGGCTGGAAGCCTGGCTTTATCAAATGCCCGATGGACAGCCGCCAACATGTGTTTGCGCGAGTGAATCCGTGTTGGTTCTTTGACAAGTGAATATGAAGAAAGAGAAACG
>JAGRLQ010000352.1 GCA_020441735.1 Nitratireductor sp. | reverse complement strand
AGAATTTCAAGCAGAACCGCACCGCCGCACTTGCCGAGTGGCGGCTGCTTTGTGCCGGCTAGGGAAGGGAACTTCCGCAAACCGGAGACTGGTTCGAATTTGTCTGACAGTACCCGCTTACTCGATCGCGGTGATCCAATACCGCCAAGCACGCGTATCTGTTACCAAACAACAGGAGTAGCGTTCATGTCTGTCTGGCTTGCCGCTTATTTCTCGACTGTGATTTTGTTTCTGGCAGTCGATGCGATCTGGCTCGGCATCATAGCGCGCGGGTTCTACCGGGATCAGCTGGGCCATCTAATGCTGGAATCGCCGAGGCTGGGTCTGGCGATGGTTTTTTATCTCTTCTATGCAGCCGCGATCACTGTTTTGGTAGTAATGCCAGCGGTACGCAGTGGCGTATGGTGGCATGCTGCGGTTTATGGCGGGATTCTCGGCCTCGCTGCCTACGGAACCTATGATATCACTAACACGGCCACGCTGAGGGACTGGCCGGCCTTGGTCTCCGTTGTCGATATGGCATGGGGAACGGTTCTCACTGCAGGCGTTGCATACGTCGCGTGGGCAATTGCTTCCAGGAGTGTTTGAAAGCAACGTTATTCCCCAACGAACACAGGAGCAGCGGATGCGCCCAGCACTATGGAGGGTGCTAGCTACCGAAGCGTTGATCCAAATCGCCTTCCATGACGTAGAAAGGAATGTCATAGGGAGCAACACGTGTTCATTCCATCAGCAACCATCCCGGAACGGGGCATGAATGCAAATGCAGACCTTGCGCAGAGCCATCGCGCGCTGATTGGCCGAATAGCGGAACACCGCGACAAGGACGCCTTCGCGGAGCTTTTTGACTGGTATGCCCCGCGCGTGAAGGCGATGCTTGTGAAACAGTGCGGGTCTTCCGAAATGGCGGAGGATATCATGCAGGATGTCTTCCTGACCGTTTGGCTCAAAGCTGGTCAGTTTGCATCTTCCAAAGGTGCTGTGAGCACCTGGATATTCACCATTGCGCGAAACCGGCGCATTGACGTCTTTCGCAAGCAGTCTTCCTGGCATTATGTCGGTATCGGGGAAATGGAATTTCCCGACGAGGCCCCGGAGAGTGCAGACGTTTTGTTGTCCGGAGAACAGGACAGTCTGGTTGCTCAAGCTGCGGCGACCCTGCCAGAGGAAATGCGGGAGGTCATCCATCTCGCTTTCGTCGAGGAAAAATCTCAGAGCCAGATTGCCGGCGAGCTCGGCATTCCTCTTGGAACAGTCAAATCACGCACCCGGCGTGCATTTGAGAAAATCAAGCAACAACTGGAAGGTGTGCTATGAAGATTGCCCATCATCCCGACACGGCAACACTGATGGCATATGCAGCCGGAACCCTCGATGAAGCGTTCGCGGTTGCCGTGTCCTGTCATCTCGAAGTCTGTGATGAATGCAGGAATTCGGTTCGCTGGGCGGCGGCGCTTGGCGGCGGTTTTCTATGTGAGGAGACCGGCACAACGCCACTGAGTGAGGGGGCGTTCGGGCGGCTTCTTGAAAGGATTTCAGCTACATCCGAGACACCACACACTGCACCGGACCGTGTCTCGTTGGCAGGGGATGGCGTGACCCGTGGCACTCCGCGGGCGCTGTCAGGCTATCTCGATACGGATCTGGAATTGATCCGGTGGAAGCGCATCGGACCCGGTGTCTGGCAGAAGCCGATCTCACTTTCACCTGGCGCCTCGTCCTCTCTCCGGTTGTTGCGCATTGCGCCGGGGCGAGGCGTTCCGGAGCACGGTCACGGAGGTCAGGAGATAACCCTGATCCTTTCAGGCGCTTATCGGGACGAAATCGGTTACTTCGGACCTGGTGATGTTGCGGATCTGGACGAGCATGTTGAGCACAAGCCGCAGGTCGTGTCGGATGAGGATTGTATCTGCCTGGCAGCTACTGAAAAACCGACCCGTTTCAAGGGTATTGCCGGGCGCCTGCTCCAGCCCTTCGTGGGAATTTAGGATGGCAGAAAAGCCAGAGCGCTGGCGCCGGGCTTGGGTAATTGGCGCAAGTTCCGGTATCGGGCGAGAAACCGCGCTGAAGCTCGCACCACTGTGCGGAGAAGTCATCGTTTCCGCCCGCTCCGCAGGCAGGTTGCAGGAACTCGAGAGAATGGCTGACAATATTACCAGCATTCCTCTGGACGTAACGGACGCAGCATCGGTCAAGACAGCGGCGAAGAAGGTCGGCGTGGGCAGCAATTGCCCCGATCTGGTGCTGATCTCGTCAGGGCTTTGGAAACAGGTCCGGCTTCCGGGGTTGGATCCGGCGGATTTCAGGGCGTCGATGGATGTTAATTTCAATGGCGTGATCGAAGTGCTTTCGGCCGTTCTGCCGCCCATGGCAGACCGCCAATCCGGTCATGTCGCGATATTTGCTTCCGTAGCAGGCTACCGGGGCCTGCCCAATTCTGCAGCCTATTCGCCGACCAAAGCCGCTTTGATCAATCTAGCCGAAAGCATAAAGCCTCAACTCGATGCGATGGGGGTGACCATTTCACTGGTAAACCCGGGGTTTGTGGATACGCCCATGACATCGGTAAACAGGTTTCCCATGCCGTTCCTGATGGAGCCGGAGGAAGCGGCTTTGATCATTGTCGACGGACTTCAAAGGCGAAAATACGAGATTGCCTTTCCAATGCGGCTTGCCTGGCCGCTTAAATTCACCCGGGCAATTCCAAATGCCGTATATTTCTGGCTCGTCAGAAAGCTGGTTCTGCGTAAGTAAGTAAGTAAGACGGCGCGGCTGCATCGCCTAAAAGGGTTTCCGGCTTGCCACGTCGGAGCCTGCTGACATCCGTTGGGTACTGCGGGCGCGTGTGACTTTTTCTGGAAAGCGCAGTCCCTTGAGCCACAGCCGGGCTGCCTCGAAGTGTATTGCTGCAACAACCTTCATCGTCATCAACGGGTAGCGTGCTGTGGATTTAAAAATCTGGGCATCGGTAAAAGGCAGAGCCGTCAGTTTCTGATGCGTTTTCAGGATTGCCTGGCCGTCTTCATACAGGGCGACACCAACCGTCAATTCATCATCGGACACATGTAGACTGAACCGGTAGCGACCCGTTATTCCGTTGAAAGGTGAGACCAGCATCCGCTTCGATGCGCTTTCCACCCGGCCATCGTTCACCGCGCAAACATAGCTCGTGCGATCACCAAACGTATTCGATACTTCAAAAACCGCAGCAATGATGGTGCGGTTTTTGTCGAGGCAGAAATAGATGCTCAGCGGATTGAAAACGTTCCCGAGCAATCTCGGGAAAGTGAGCAGCCAAACATGCTGTATGCGGCCGATACCGGTTTCTGCCTGAACCTTTCCGCGTACATAGCCGGCAAGGTCCGTGATGTCGCCGTCTGCCATGTCTCGGGCGTGGAACGAAAGCAGGTTGAAGCGGTTTGCTCCAAACAGCCTGCATTTGTTCAGAGCACCGATGTCGTCCAAATCGACCAGTATTGAGAAAACGCTGTATTCAAGGCGATGCCGCACAGGCTGGATACGCTGGTGCACAATGCCGCCTTGCATGATCGCCGGACGCTCAAACATCACTCGCCCGCCTCCATAGCCCAAACAGGCTCAATGTGTATGCGAGCGGACTCGTTTTCCACACTCCAAGGCCGCCGGACGCCGCCCGCCTGTTCAGCTACCGCCAGACCGCTCTGAAGTGCATCTTCGTGGAAGCCGTAACCGAAATAGGAGCCGCAAAACCAGGTGTTCCGATTTCCCTGAAGTTGCCAAAGGTGTTTCTGGGCAGTCATGCTGGCGATGTCTAGTATTGGGTGCCGATAGTCGGTTCGGTACAGAATGCTTTCGGGATCTATCTCGCCGGTTGCATTGAGGGTCACCATCAGGTCGGTTTCGGTTTTGAGCGACTGCAACCGGTTCATCCAGTAGGTGCAGCTTGCGCCGGCA
>JAGRLQ010000051.1:11056-20310 GCA_020441735.1 Nitratireductor sp. | reverse complement strand
AACCGGATTTCGATGCCCTCGGCATGGGTGCCGTGGTTGCGATAGGTGGCGTTGGCGACATCGCCGCCGGTATAACCAACCCGCGTATCGGTAACGCCAGGCAGTTTGCGGATCAGATCCTGCATGCCCCAGAAACAGCCACCGGCCAGTACAGCACGTTGCAATGTCATAGGTTCAACCCCCCACCTGGTCGAGAAAATCTCCATAGCCTTCGGCTTCCATTTCATCCTTAGGGATGAAACGCAGCGAAGCCGAATTGATGCAGTAGCGCAAGCCACCCATGTCCTGCGGCCCGTCATTGAAGACATGCCCCAGATGGCTGTCGCCATGGGTCGAGCGGACTTCGGTGCGGATCATGCCATGCGAGGTGTCGCGCAGTTCGTTGACGTTGCCGTTCACGATCGGCTTGGAAAAAGAAGGCCAGCCGCAGCCCGAGCTGAACTTCGCGGAAGAGGCGAACAGCGGCTCGCCCGAAACGATGTCCACATAGATGCCGGGTTCGAAGTGATTGTCATATTCGCCAGTGAATGGACGCTCGGTGCCGTTTTCCTGGGTCACCCGGTATTGCTCGGGGGTCAGGCTGGCAATTGCTTCGTCGGTTTTCTGGTAGGTCATGGCGTGCTCCTCACATCACTGTACGCGGCCACTGTGGAAGCGCAATGTGGGAGCATCGAGCGGCAAATCCAATAGCGTCCTGATGACGTTACCGTGAATGCCCGAAAGTGGATGGAGTCTATCGCACGAACACCAGTTCGGCGATGTTGCCGTGTTCGTAGACCCAGGCTTCCTTTTCGCCGCGGAAGAACCGCCTATCCGGTGCGCAATTGGCAAAGTCCAATTCGTTTGCGTCGAGATAGATCCGTTCCATCATTTCGGCATAGCAGCGCGCCATCTCTTCATCGCTCGGCTGCGATTGGCGGGCAAGGTGTTCGGCTTCGGCGATATCCGGCAACAGGATTTCCGTGTCGTTCACGATCATCGTGGGCCCGGCCTTGGTAAGCTTGGCCTTGGTAAGCTTGGCCTTGGAAGGCCTTGTCTTGGGAAGGGTGGGCGAATTGCCCCGAGAGGAATTTTTCATTGCAGCGTACGCTCCACGAATCGCCATGCATTTGCAGCGATTTTGGGCGCCAAGAGTAAGCAGACGGTTAACCGCGGGGATTACCAAGCGGCAGATTTGCACATGTTCACGCCGATACAACGTTACGTGAAATCTCTTTAATGAAGGACAACTGGCCCTAGCTTTCAGCGTACGCCTGCGATATTCCCCGTGCGACAGCAAAACCCCATGTGGCAGCGAGCCCCATGTGGCAGTGAACCTAGGGAGCCTGCGCCTGTGTTCTATTCCTTCTTCCCGCATCCCAAGCTGTTCTTTTCCTCCTTTGTGATGTGGTCGCTGGCAGGCATCCTGCTCTGGTTCTTTGTTTTTCAGGGCATGGGCAGCGCACTGAGCCTTGGCAATCTGCTTGGCTACGCGGTTCCGCCGGAACTGGCCGAAGGTGCTGATGAGGCCGCCAAGGCGGTTTTCCAGGCAGCCCAGGAAGGCGCGGCCAATTTCTGGTTCTACCAGTACATGCTCATCTTCATTGCTGCCTTTGTCGGCTTCTGGATGTGGTTTGCGCCTCATCCCTGGCAAATGTGGTCGGTGGCGGGTTCGGCCCTGATCTTCTTCGTCAACTGGTTCCTGGTGCAGCTCGATGTGATGATCAACGAGTGGTTCGGCACCTTCTACGATTTGATACAGACGGCACTCGGCACGCCCAACAGCGTCACGGAAACCCAGATCTATCTCGCCATCGCCTCGTTTCTGAAGATCGCGCTGGTCTATGTTTTCGTCGCCACCCTGTTCCGCTTCTTCGTCAGCCACTTCGTGTTCCGCTGGCGCACGGCGATGAACAACTACTACATGTCCCGCTGGCAGGAGGTTCGCCACATCGAGGGTGCTTCCCAGCGCGTCCAGGAAGACACGATGCGCTTTGCCCAGATCGCCGAAGGGCTGGGCGTTAACCTGCTCGACTCGGTGATGACCCTGATTGCCTTCCTGCCGCTGCTCTGGGGGCTTTCGGCAAGCGTCAAGGCACTGCCGATCATCGGCGAGGTTTCCCAGGGGCTGGTCTTTGTCGCCATCCTCTGGTCGGTCTTCGGCACGGCGCTGGTTGCCCTTGCTGGTATCCGACTGCCGGGGCTCGAATTCCGCAATCAGCGGGTCGAGGCCGCCTATCGCAAGGAACTCGTCTATGGCGAGGACCATGAGGACCGTGCAGCCCCGCCGACGGTCGCCGAGCTCTTCTCCAATGTACGCAAGAACTATTTCCGGCTCTACTTCAATTACCTCTATTTCAATGTCGTGCGCATTTTCTATCTGCAGATTGGCAATCTGGTTCCCTACATCGCCCTTGCGCCAACCATTGCCAGCGGCGTCATCACCCTTGGCGTCATGCAGCAGATCATCCGCGCCTTCTCCCGGGTCGAAGGCTCGTTCCAGTATCTGATCAATTCCTGGACAACGATCGTCGAACTGATGAGCGTCTACAAGCGCCTGCAGGCTTTCGAGGCAGCGTTTGCCAATGAGGAATTGCCGGATATCGACAAGGAATGGATCACGCGGCACGAGAACCCGGCGGAGTAATCCAGCTCAGGCACAGCTGACGCATTTCTCCGCCATCGGGTCGATGGCAAGCCGTCCGTCGGCAATTTCCTCGCCGCATTCGGTGCAATAGCCGTACTCGTCTTCCCGCAGGCGCCGTTCTGCCTGTTCGATGCGGACAAGATCGCGCTTGCGGGTGCGTTCCTGGGCCTCCGCCATTGCCTGCTGCTGCATCGCGTCCATGCGCGAGAGCCGGCCGACCGATTGCTGGTCGAGTTCGACGGTTGCCCGCGCTTCCTTTGAAATACGCGATAGTTCCTCAAGTTCGGCCCGCTTTGCGGCGAGCCTTTCACGGGCCTTTTCGGTATCGACGGCCATCGGGTTCAATCACCTCTTTGAAATACAGTTTTTTCCTAACATGCCTTTTCGCAAAGGGCGAAACATGGGAAGAACCTTCCCATTTGGGATCGGGAGAAATGTGATGCCCTGGTTGATTGCTGGTCTGGCCGTTTTTCTCGGCATTCACTCGCTGCGCATGGTGGCGCCCAGCTGGCGCGATGCGCGTCTTTCGGCCATGGGCGAAGGGCCGTGGAAAGGCATCTATTCGCTGGTTTCCCTTGCTGGCCTTCTCCTGCTGATCTGGGGGTATGCCGTGGCGCGGCCGGAGGCGGGAATCCTCTATGTGCCGCCGGTCTGGACGCGCCATCTCGCCTGGCTTCTGATGGCGCTGTCCTTCATTGCGATGATGGTCTTCAATCTGCCTGCGGGCAAACTGAAGCCGCTGCTCAAACACCCCATGCTGCTATCGGTGAAACTGTGGGCCTTTGCGCATCTGCTCGCCAATGGGGATGTAGCCTCCGTGTTGCTGTTCGGTGCCTTCCTCGTCTGGGCGGTGTGGAACCGGATTGCGGTGAAACGCAGAGGCGGCGCGCTGCCGCAGCCGGGACCTGTAATCTATGACTTCGCGGCGGTGGCAAGCGGGCTGGCCTTGTGGGCACTGTTCGTCTTCTGGGCCCATGAATGGCTGTTCGGCGTCTCGCCGGTGGTTTGAGACCAGGCGCCCAGTATTCTGCCCGATATCCTGCCCGATATCCTGCATTGTTTCTGCTGCTCGCTTTCCGCCAGAGCAATTTCGATTTTGACGGAATCGGAAAAATCGAAATGCGGAAATGAACTCAACCGCTTGCTGACACTATCCGTTTACACCTGACGGTGAAACGGTCTAAAAGGCAGCGGATTATCCCAGCCGCCACGATTGCGGGTCACCTGAAGGTCAAAATGGCAGACGACGATACCTTTATTCGCGAAGTCGACGAGCAGATGCGCCAGGACCGGGCGCAGGAGCTTTGGTCGAAATATGGCAATTTCGTCATCGCCGGCGCGGTGGCGATTGTCCTTGCCACCGCTGGATACCGCGCCTGGGAATACTATACCGACAAACAGCTTGCCGGTTACGGCGACCGGTTCATGAGCGCCATCGAACTGTCCGGCCAGGGCCAGCATGACGAGGCTGTCAGCGCGCTTGAGGCTTTGGCTGCCGACGGTGGTGGCAGCTATCCCGAACTTGCCCGGTTGAGAATTGCTGCCGAGCGGGCGGCCAGTGGAGACAAGGCGGAGGCACTGAAGGCCTACGATGCGGTCGCAGGCGATGGTTCTGCCCTGCCGGTCTTGCGCGAAATTGCCCGGCTGCAGGCAGGCCTGCTGGCCGTCGACCTTGAAGGGTTTTCCGAAGTCGAAAACCGCCTTTCGGATCTTGCTGCCGCAGGTAATCCGCTGCGCCACAGCGCGCGCGAGGCGCTCGCCGTTGCAGCACTGAAGGCTGGCGAGGACCAGAAGGCGCTGGAATGGCTTAACCGCATCGTCGAGGACAGCGAGGCAGCCGGCGGCGTTCAGAACCGCGCAAGGCTGCTGCTCGACCATCTGGCAGGCAAGGGCGTGACGGCCGAAGGCTGAGGTCAGCCTCCATCGGGCCGGTCTCTGTTGGGCTTGAGCCGTTCTTTGCCTGCATGACATCAAGGGTGTCTCAATGAGTTTTACAGTCGCCATCATCGGGCGTCCCAATGTCGGCAAGTCCACCCTGTTCAACCGGCTTGTCGGCAAGCGGCTGGCACTGGTCGATGATACGCCGGGGGTTACCCGTGACCGGCGGCTGGCCGATGCGCGCATCGGCGATCTGCATTTTCAGGTTATCGACACCGCAGGTTTGGAAGAGGCCGACTCCGATAGTCTCGAAGGCCGCATGCGCCAGCAGACCGAACTGGCGATCGGCGAAGCCGATGTCTCCCTGTTCATGGTCGATGCCAAATCCGGCGTTACCCCCACCGACAAGGCGTTTGCCCAGTTGTTGCGCAAACGCGGTAGGCCGGTGATCCTGGTTGCCAACAAGATGGAGGGCAAGGCCGGCGAGCAGGGCTTTTATGATGCCTATTCGCTGGGTTTCGGCGAGGCCGTGCCGATCTCCGCCGAACACGGCATCGGCATGGCCGATCTCTATTCCGCCCTCGTGGAAGCCGTTGGCGAGGAACGCGCCTTTGGCGGGGAAGATGTACCAGCAGATGCCGGGGATGGCGAAGAGGATGAATATCATCCGGTGTTCGATGAAGCCGGTAATGAAATCCTGCCGGCCTACGATACCTCCAAGCCCTTGCGCATCGCCGTCGTCGGCCGCCCCAATGCCGGTAAGTCGACGCTGATCAACCAGATGGTTGGCGAGGAACGGATGCTCACCGGACCGGAAGCCGGCATTACCCGTGATTCGATCTCTGTCGACTGGCAGTGGGAAGGCCGCACCATCCGGTTGTTCGATACTGCTGGCATGCGCAAGAAGGCGCGCGTTCAGGAAAAGCTTGAAAAGCTGTCGGTCTCCGACGGGCTGCGCTCGGTGCAATATGCCGAAGTCGTCATCATCGTCATCGATGCTGAAACGCCATTTGAAAAACAGGACGTGCAGATCGCCGATCTGGTGATCCGCGAAGGCCGCGCGCCGGTAATCGCCGTCAACAAGTGGGACAAGGTCGAGGATCGCCAGGCACGGCTTGCCGAAATCCGCGAAATGGCGGAGATGAGCCTTTCCCAGGTGAAGCGCCTCAAGGTCGTGCCCGTATCGGCGCTCACCGGGGAGGGGATCCCGAAACTGATGGAAGCTGTGGCCGAGGTCCATGAGCAGTGGAACCGCCGTATTGCCACGGCAAGGCTCAACCGCTGGCTTGAGGACATTCAGTATCACCATCCGCCGCCTGCGGTCGCCGGCCGGCGCATTCGCCTGAAGTTCATCACCCAGGCCAAGACGCGCCCGCCCACCTTCATGGTGCACTGTTCCAGGCCCGAGGCGATGCCGACCTCCTACAGCCGCTACATGATCAATAACATCCGCGAGACGTTTGATCTGTGGTCGGTGCCGGTACGCCTTGCCATGCGCAAGGCCGACAACCCCTATGCGATGCGTGGCAGGAAAAAGTGATTTCTGCCCGGAAAATCCGGGTCCGGTAAGCGACTGCCCATTCTCTGCCGCAATCACAAGGTAGGCCAGTTCCCGTTTTAGCGGGATCGGGAAAATCTTCATGCAGTTGCATTCAGCTGCCTGTTTCGGCGTCTCGTTTCCGGCAAAACGCGGAACGTGTGAGCAAAAACAGCGCTTGTTAACTGCGGGGCAAGAACTGCTTAACGCAAAATCAAGGTTAACAAACCAGTATCGGTTTCAGCCTTCGGGATCTGCAGCAGGTTTTGCCGCAACCGGAGAGAAGAAGACGTAAAACGTTTGTGCGGAGTAGAGTTTTGCGGAATTCCAGCAAGAAGAGTCCGTCCCTTTTCGAGCGTATCAGGGGCAGCCTGTTCCCGGTCTGTGTCGGAACAGCACTTTTTCTGACTTATCCCTCACTGGTTGCCTATCAGGATGTGGCGAGTTTCCTTGGCGCGGGCAAGGCTCCGGCCCAGGGCGAGCGCTGGCTCACAAGTGCTTCGGCCGCGCCCGGCATCTCCATGCTGACAACTGGTTCGATAGGCGAGGCAGCCGCGGCGATGCCCGTTTCGGCACCTGCCGAAATCACGACAGACATCCGAGTTGAGCGCCAGCCACAGACGGTCAATCGCGCATTGAAAGGCGACCGGGTCGTCTCCACCACCTTCGTTCGCCCACCCGAGAGCTTCAATGCCGGCCGGGTCTATGAGCGCCATTCCTTGCTCGGCCCGCTCAATGTCGGCAAGAAGGTCGAACTCGCCTTCGTCAAGGCAAAGCCGTTTGAGGAAGCCTTGCAGGTTGCCTCGGCCTTTCACCCGCGGCGCAAGAGTGGCAGCGACCTGCTGACGCCCAAGCCCGATTTGCCGGTAATGGTGGCAAGCCTGGTGACCGAGTCGGCTCCCAACCTGCTCGCCTATTCGCCGGAACCGGAATTCGAACGCTCGCCGTTTGCCGAGGTTCTGGAAGACACTTCCCCCATCTCCATCGTGCCGAGGCTGGACAAGGGCGACCACGCCTGGGCTGCCGATCCGCTGCCGAAATCCTCCTACTCCGACCGCGAGCAGCATTGCCTGACGGCCGGCATCTACTTCGAAGCCCGCGGTGAACCGGTAAGAGGCCAGGCTGCTGTCGCACAAGTCATCCTCAACCGGGTGCGCAACCCCACCTATCCCGATTCGATTTGTGGCGTCGTCTATCAGAACAAGAACTGGCGCAATCGCTGCCAGTTCTCCTTTGCCTGCGACCGTATCAGCGACAAGGTGCGCGATCCCAAGCGCTGGAACATCGCCCAGTATGTGGCCCGCGAGACCACCGAAGGCCGCATCTGGCTGAAGGAAGTGGGTTCTTCCACCCATTATCATGCAACTTATGTGCATCCGAAATGGGCGCGCAGCATGAAGAAGGTTGGCCGCATCGGCCTGCACATCTTCTACCGCACCTTTGGCGGCGGCTGGTCCTGACCGGCAGCGAACCGCGTGTATAGGGCTCTTGCGGCCGGTAGATGCCCTGTTTTTCCACCCTCGAATTGACCTTTGGCGGACAGATTCACCGTCACGGCCCGCCGGCGCTTTGTCGCATGGCTATTGCCGGGTGCAAAACTCAATAAAATCAATTGTTTAACAATGAAAACCGCAGCTTGACTCTGCGCGGGGTGAAATCTATGTTGCGCGCGACTTCGGCAGGGCTGGAAACACCGTGGTTTTCCGCTTTCCCGCTTAATTTTGAACCGGCTGTTGAAATACGGGTAAAACCTGTGTCAATCGGGGCCAGATTGGCCCGGCAGCAGCAGTGTGGTTCGCAATTGGCGGTAAGGCATGAAAAAAAGCGGGAAAGACAGCGGGCCGGATGGCAGGCCAGACACTGGACTGGAGCAGCGCCTCGAATCGCTTGAAGCGCGCCTCAATCAGAGGCGGCCGCAAGTGGAAGAGGCCGGCAAGGAAACGGGCCCCGTCGATGCAAGGTCGGGATATGCCGTTGCCCTCAGACTGTCGAGCGGGTTTATCTCGGCGATACTGGTGGGCGCGGGGATAGGTTATCTGCTCGATACCTTTGTCGGAACCACGCCCTGGGGGATGATTGTCTTCCTCCTGATCGGGTTTGCTGCCGGAATCGTCAACGTGCTGCGGTCATCGGGCGAAATGTCGAACCCCTACCGGTCCGTCTGGGCGCCGGACGAGGAAGATACGAACGGGAATTCGCCGGGTAACCACCCGGGTGAAAAAAAGGAATAAGGCGTGGCGAACGATCCAATTCACCAGTTCCACCTGAACAAGCTGATCCCGCTTGAAATCGGCGGCGTCGATTTTTCCTTCACCAATTCCTCCCTGTTCATGGCTGTCACCGTGGCAGCAACCGCGGGCTTCATGATCTGGGCCACCAGCGGACGCGGCCTCATTCCGAGCCGGGCACAGTCGGTTGCCGAAATCGCCTACGAGTTTTCTTCCAACATGCTGCGGGATGCTGCGGGTTCGGAAGGCATGCGGTTCTTCCCGCTGGTCTTCTCCCTGTTCCTGTTCATTCTTGTTGCCAACCTGTTTGGCATGTTCCCCTACTTCTTCACCGTGACGAGCCACATCATCGTCACCGCAGCCCTTGCCCTGCTGGTATTCGCGACCGTGCTGATTGCCGGCCTTTCGCGCCATGGGCTTGGCTTCTTCAAGCTGTTCGTGCCGTCGGGCGTGCCCGGCTGGCTCATGCCGCTGGTGGTGGCGATCGAGGTCATCTCGTTCCTGACCCGCCCGATCAGCCATTCCGTCCGTCTTTTCGCCAACATGCTTGCCGGTCACATTACGCTGAAGGTGTTTGCCGGCTTCGTCGTCAGCCTCAGCGCGATCGGCGCTGTCGGCATTGCCGGTTCCGTTCTGCCGATGCTGATGACCATCGCACTGACCGCACTCGAATTCCTGGTGGCATTCCTGCAAGCCTATGTGTTTGCAATGCTCACCTGCATGTACATCAACGACGCCATTCACCCGGGAGGGCACTAGGCCTGCCCGGAGCGGGTGCCGGCAATTCGGCATCCGGTGAAATCAACGAAAACTTCCAGCCGTTCATAAGGAGATCAAGTCATGGAAGCTGAAGCAGCAAAACTGATTGGTGCAGGTCTTGCCGCCATCGGCACCGGTGCAGCCGGTATCGGTGTGGGTAACCTGTTTGGCCAATTCCTGCAGGGCGCCCTGCGCAACCCGTCGGCAGCCGACGGCCAGTTCGGCC
>JAGRLQ010000051.1:0-11036 GCA_020441735.1 Nitratireductor sp. | reverse complement strand
GGTGACCGAGGCGCTCGGCATCTTCGCCCTGCTGATCGCTCTGCTGCTGCTCTTCGCAGTCTGAGCAGACACTGTTTCCGGTATCCGGCGGTGGCATTCCAGGTGCCGCCGGATGGCCGCAATGCAGAATCATGGCCGGTGAAAACCGGCCTGAACCGGCATTAAGACGCAAACGCCCGAGACGGAAAAGCCAATGCTAGTTTCAGCCGCACTTGCAGCAACCACCGAAGCCTCGCATGAAGCAGGCCACGGCGCGGGTGTTTTCCCGCCGTTCGACTCTTCTTCCTTTGCGTCGCAGTTGCTGTGGCTCGCCATCACCTTCGGCATCTTCTACTATCTGATGGCCAAGGTGATCATCCCGCGCCTGTCGGGCATTCTCGGCACCCGCCGCGATCGCATCGCCCGCGACCTCGACGAGGCTCAGCGCCTCAAGGAGGACTCCGATGCAGCCTTGGCCGCCTATGAGCAGGAACTGGCCGAGGCGCGCAAGAACGCCGGCAGCATTGCCCAGGAAGCCCGTGACAAGGCAAAGGCCGAAGCCGATGCCCAGCGTGGCGAGGCGGAAGCCTCTCTTAACGCGAAACTGGCCGAAGCCGAAAAGCAGATCGCTGCAATCAAGACCAAGGCGCTTGCCGAAGTCGATGGCATTGCCGCCGATACGGCTACCGAAATCGTCCGGCAACTGGTCGGCGGTTCGGTGACCAGGGCCGAAATCACCAAGGCGGTTTCCGCCGTAGCCGGCAAGTGAGCTTGAACAGGGGAGCCTGACCATGGACGCAACCTTTTGGGCCCTGATTGCCCTGATCATTTTCCTCGGCGTCGTCGTCTACATGAAGGTGCCGGGCATGCTGACCAAGAACCTCGACGAGCGTGCGGACAAGATCCGCAACGATCTCGAGGAAGCCCGCCGTCTGCGCGAAGAGGCCCAGGAACTGCTGGCCGAGTATCAGCGCAAACGCAAGGAAGCCGAGCAGGAAGCAAGCGACATCGTTGCCGCTGCCGAACGCGATGCGGAACTGATGGCAAAGGAAGCGGAAGAAAAGACCGCCGACTTCGTTGCCCGCCGCACGGCCATGGCAGAACAGAAGATTGCCCAGGCCCAGGCCCAGGCGGTAGCCGATGTGCGCGCCTCGGCTGTAGAGATCGCCATTGCGGCAGCCGGCAAGATCGTCGAAGGCAAGGTTTCAGGCGCTACTGCCGACAAGCTGATCAAGGATTCGATCGCCGAAGTGAAGGCGCGGCTCAACTGAGCAGCAGATTGCACCAGCATTGAAGAAAGCGGCCTGCGGGCCGCTTTTTTTGTGTCGATTGCTTCTCAGTCCTCTCTCATGGGAGAAAAGCTGCGCCGGTGCAGCGGGCAGGGGCCGTGCTCACCGATTGCGTCGAGGTGCTTGCGGGAGCCATACCCCTTGTGGCCGGCAAAGCCGAAGGCCGGAAAGGCTGAATCCGCCCGCACTATCATTCGGTCACGCACCACCTTGGCGATGATCGAGGCAGCCGCAATCGACAGGCTGCGTGCATCCCCCTTGATGACGGCTTGTGCCGGAGCGCAAAGCCCCGGCGGCACATCCCGCCCGTCGATCAGCGCATGATCGTAACCGGTCGCAAGGCCATTGAGCGCCCGTGCCATGGCGCTAAGGCTGGCCTGCAGGATATTGACCTGGTCGATCATCTCGTGATTTGCCGCATGCCAGCACACGGCGCGGCTGGTGGCGGCAATTTCGGCAAACAGCATCTCACGGCGTTTGGCGGTGAGCTTCTTCGAATCGTTGAGGCCCGCAGGAATGGCTTCAGGATCAAGGATGACGGCAGCTGCCACCACGGGGCCGGCCAGCGGTCCGCGGCCAGCTTCATCGGCGCCGGCGACAAGGCGGTATCCCTGGCTGGCGAGCCTGGCCTCGAGCGCATAGTCGGGGCCATCTGCCTGTTGTTCGGGGAAGGGGAGTTCAGAATGCATCAAAAAGGAAAGAATCGGTGCCGGCCATGATTTGCGGCAGCATGGCGCGGACACCGATTCTCTTCAAGTCCGGCCCTTTGCTGGTTCCGCTTCCCGGAGGGGACAGCGGTCGCGGAACCTTTCGGCGTCCCCCATGGCAGGGGATGGCGCCAGGCCAGTTTCTCCAGCCGGGGAGTGCTGGAAACCGTGAACCTCAATGCCCTGCTTCGGGCATCGGGCAGCAAATTCAAAACAGCGCCAGTTGCGCCTCGTTCTCCTCTGGCGGGGTAAAGAGGTCGGATCTCAGGGGTCTGCGGCCCTGGTTGAACCCGAGTTTTCGAGCAGCCATCTCAAAGCGGCGGCCGACCTGCAGGGCATAAGGCCCCTCACCGCGCAGGCGTTTGCCCCATTCTGCGTCGTAATCCTTGCCGCCGCGCATCGATTTCAGCAGGTTCATCACATGGCGGTAGCGCTCCGGATAATGCTTCAGCAGCCAGTCGCGGAACAGCGGGCTGATCTCCTGCGGCAGGCGTAGCAGGATGTAGCCTGCTTCCGAGGCGCCCGCGCCACGCGCTGAATCGAGAATGCGCTCCATCTCGTGATCGGTGAGCGCTGGAATAACCGGCGCCACCATCACCGAAACCGGAATGCCCGCTTCGGCAAGATCGCTGATCGCCTTCAGCCGCAGCGTCGGGGTCGCCGCTCTCGGCTCCATGACGCGCGCCAGCCTGCGGTCGAGCGTGGTGACCGACAGCGCCACCTTGACGAGACCCTTTTTGGCCATGCGCGAAAGAATGTCGATGTCGCGGCTTACCAGCGCCGACTTGGTGACGATGCCGACAGGATGGTTGGCACGCTCCAGCACCTCCAGGATCGAGCGCATGATGCGCCGCTCCTTCTCGATCGGCTGATAGGGGTCTGTATTGGTGCCGATGGCGATCAGTTTCGGCTGATAGCCCTTCTTCGAAAGCTCGCGCTCAAGCAGTGTTGCGGCGTCCTGCTTGGCAAACAGCTTGGCTTCGAAGTCGATGCCTGCCGAAAGCCCCATATAGGCATGAGTCGGCCGGGCAAAGCAGTAGATGCAGCCATGCTCGCAGCCGCGATACGGGTTGATCGACCGGTCGAAGGCAATGTCGGGCGACGTGTTCTTCGTGATGATCTTCTTCGCCTTCTCCTCATTAACCTCGGTCTTGAAAGGCGGTAGTTCATCCAGCGTCTGCCAGCCATCGTCGAAAACGTGACGGCTGATCGGTTCATAGCGGCCCGATGGGTTGAGCGTGGCACCCCGGCCGCGTGCGCGCAGTTCGGCGACCTTTTCGGATCCGTCCTGGGTGTTGAGCCCGGTCCAGTGACCGGACCGGGCAATGCGCGAACGATCCAGAAAGGTGCGGTGTGCCTGAGCGGCCTGGGCCATCGAGGCGTTGTTTGCCTCCATTACAGCCTTGCCAACTGTTTCCCTGCTATGTGCTTCGCCCTGTGCCATTTCTACGGCTCCCTGCAAAGATTGCCGGTTGTTTCCGGCGATTCGTGCTTGTGAACTTATTCCTATCTCCAGAAAGAGAACAAAGCAAGTACAAAATGCTGGGCCGCTTTTGATTGTCAGAAAACGGACGGGATGTGACACCAGTTCCGCAGGCAGGTCACATTGATGCGATTATCCACAGGAAAGATGGAGCATCGGGAGACGCACAAGGATACGCGGTTGACGGCGCAAAGGTTGCAATTGAGCCAGGTCAACGCATATGGCAGCTTGGCGCGGGAAAGTCGGGATCATGAGAGGCGCAGAAACCACTGGAAAGACGGTCTTCCGCATTCGCGACCTGTCCAAGCACTATGAGACGGGCGATGTGGTGGTGCGCGCGCTCGATCGTGTCACGCTGGATCTGTTCGAGGGCGAGATGGCCGTGCTGCTCGGCCCCTCGGGCAGCGGGAAATCCACCTTTCTCAACATTGTTGGCGGGCTAGATCAGGCAACTTCGGGAACGGTGCATTTCCGCGATCTGGAACTGACGGCCTGTAACGAGCGGCAACTGACCCGCTACCGCCGCCAGCATGCCGGCTTCGTCTTCCAGTTCTACAATCTGATTCCTTCCCTCTCCGCGCGCGAAAACGTGGCCCTGGTGACCGAGGTCGCCAAAGACCCGATGCCGCCGGCCGAAGCTCTTGCCATGGTCGATCTGGAGGATCGGATGGACCATTTCCCTTCCCAGCTTTCGGGCGGTGAGCAGCAGCGCGTGGCCATCGCGCGTGCCATCGCCAAGCGGCCGGAAGTGCTACTCTGCGACGAGCCGACCGGCGCGCTTGATTCGAAAACCGGCATCGTCGTGCTTGAGGCACTGACACGGATCAACCGCGAATTCGGCACGACAACGGTGGTCATCACCCACAATGCCGGCATCCGGAAGATCGCCCATCGGGTGGTCTCCTTTCTTGATGGCCACATTGCGTCCGTCGAAGAGAACAAGAAGCGCATCGCACCGTCGGAAGTGGAATGGTGATGATTGCTGCCCTCGATAGAAAAATGCTGCGCGATCTGGCCCGTATCTGGGCTCAGGCCCTTGCGATTGCGCTCGTCATGGCCTGCGGCGTGATGACGGCGGTACTGGCGCTTGGTGCCTCCCGCTCGCTGGAACTGACACGGGAAACCTTCTACGAGCGCTCCCACTTCGGCACAGTCTTCGCCTCCGCCACACGGGCCCCACTTGGGCTCGAATCGCGGCTGTCGGCCATTCCTGGTGTCTCTGCCGTTGCGCTGCGCGTGGTGCAGCCGGTCGTTCTTGACATCGAAGGCATGCGGGAACCCGCCTCCGGCGTTGCTGTCTCCATTCCCGAATTCGGTGAGGCGACGGTCAACCGGCTCTACATCCGTTCCGGTCGGCTGCCCCAGGCCAACCGCCCCAACGAAGTGGCCATCGCCGAACCCTTTGCCGAGGCCCATAGCTTTACGCCCGGCGACAGCTTTCGCGTCATCGTCAGCGGCCAGGTCATGACGCTCAAGATCACCGGTACCGTGCTGTCGCCCGAACACATCTATTCCATCGGCCCCGGCGACATGGTGCCGGACAGGCGCCGCTACGGCATCCTGTTCATGCCGGAAAAGGTGCTGCGCTCGCTTGCGGGTCTTGAGGCGAGTTTCAACGATCTGTCGCTCACCACCACCCGAAATGCCGATCTCAGGGCAGTGCGCGAGGCCGTCGACCGCCTGCTTGAACCCTATGGCGGCAGAAAGGCCTATGAGCGCGAGGACCAGACATCCAACGCCTTTCTTGATGCGGAGCTGACGCAGTTGCGCTCCATGGCGGTGGTGATCCCGCCGATTTTCCTTTTCGTCTCCGCCTTTCTGGTCAACATGATCCTGTCGCGGCTCGTCGCTCTCGAGCGAGAGCAGGTCGGCCTGTTGAAGGCGCTCGGTTACTCGAACTGGGCCATCGGAGCCCACTATGCCAAGATGGTGCTCATCATCTCACTGGTCGGCATTGTCATCGGTTCCGGCGTGGGCCTTTGGCTGGGCAGGGGGCTGACGCGGCTTTACGCCAACTTCTTCTCCTTTCCCTTCCTGCTGTTCGAGCAGAGCCTGGACCTTTATGCCATCGGGGCTTCGACCGCCGTGGGGGCAGCACTGCTGGGCGCGGTAAAGGCAATTGCGTCCATCGTCAGTCTGCCGCCCGCTGTTGCCATGCATCCGCCGGCACCGCCAACCTATGGCCGTTATTCCCTTGGCGGCTTCGATCCGTTCACCCTTTTCTCACAACTGACCACCATGGCTGTACGCAACATGCTGCGCCGGCCGGTGCGGCTTTTCCTGACCGTTCTTGGTACGTCCTTTTCAGTGGCGCTGCTGATAACGGCGCTGTTTTCCTATGATTCCATCGACTACATGATCGACGTCGTCTTCTTCCAGTCGGAGCGCCAGGACGCCACGCTCACCTTTTCCAGCGATCTCGGTCCCGATGTCATGCCGGCAGTGAATGCCCTGCCGGGCGTGCTGCAGGCCGAACCCTTCCGCGCCACGCCGGTTGTGCTTCGCAAGAACAATCGCGAGGTGAAGCTCGCCATCACCGGCATGGAGGAAGATGCCATTCTTGGCCGGATACTGGATGAAAACGAAACGCCCGTCCCGCCGGTCGCCCGCGGCCTGATGCTGTCCGAGCGGGTTGCACGCAAGCTCGGCGTGGTCAACGGCCAGCGGGTGGATGTGGAACTCTCCGCGCGCAATGATCGCATCGTATCGGTTCCGGTGACGGGAACGGTGATCGGCTATGTCGGCCTTGCCGCCTACATGGCGCGCCCTGCGCTCGACCGGATGCTGCGCGACGGCGAAAGGATCAGCGGTGCGCGCATCGACATCGACCCTGACCGGATTGATGCCCTGTATGCCGCGATCAAGGAAACGCCGGCCATCGCCACCGTTGCCCTGCAGAATATTTCGCGTGACAAGTTCCGCGAGACCATTGGCGAAAACATCTTCACCATGACCACGGTCTATGTCGGCCTTGCGGTCATCATTACCTTCGGGATCGTCTACAATTCGGCACGGATCCAGTTGTCGGAGCGCGCCCGCGAGCTGGCGAGCCTGCGTGTGCTCGGTTTTACGCGGGGCGAGGTATCCAAGGTGCTGCTGATTGAGATCGCCATCGTGATATTGCTGGCCCAGCCACTTGGCTGGCTGCTCGGCTATCTTTTTTCCCTCTCGGTGGTAAAGGGGTTCGAAAGCGACCTTTTCCAGATACCCTTCGTCATCAACCCGCCCACCTTTGCCTGGGCCAGCATTGTCGTGGTGCTGGCGGGGCTGGCTTCGGCGCTGATCGTTCGGCGCAGGGTGGATCACCTCGACCTCATTCGCGTCTTGAAGACCAGAGAATAGGAAATCGCCATGGCAACCTGGCTCAAACGGACACTCCTCGTCATTCTTGCAGCACTTGTGATCGGTGGCTTCTGGCTTGCCCTGTGCGAGCGCCCGGTCCCGGTGGACATGGCGGCGGCGGCAACCGGCCCGATGGCTGTTCATATCGAGGAGGAGGGTGTAGCCCGGGTGCGCGACGTCTATGCGGTTTCGGCTCCGATTGCCGGCCACCTCGACCGCACCACCATCGAGGAAGGCCAGAGTGTCGAGGCAGGCAAGACCGTCATTGCCTCGATCCAGCCCCAGGACCCGCCCTTGCTCGACGAGCGCACCATCGCAGAACTGCGTGCTTCCATGGAAGCGGCCAACTCGGCGATAGCCCTTGCCGAGGTCGATCGCACACGGGCGCAGATGGCTTATGATCTCGCAACGTCGGAATATGAGCGCGCCTCACGGCTTGCCAAGACACGGGTGATCTCCGACAGCCAGCTGGAGCGCACCTATAGCGACATGAAACTGAAGGAGGCGGAGGTTGCCAGCGCCGAGGCGGCGATCAAGCTGCGCCAGGCCGAGCGTGAAAGCGTAGCGGCAAAACTCAAGCAGCCTGAAAGTGTCGGCAGCAAGCGCACGAACGGCGATTGCTGCGTAGAAGTCTATTCGCCGATCAACGGCGTGGTGCTGTCGGTTGCGGCCCGGTCCGAGCAGTCGGTCACCCAGGGCGTGAAGATTGCCGAGATCGGTGATACGTCCAACATGGAAGTTGCGGTCGATCTGCTCTCCTCTGACGCACCGAAGGTTCATCCCGGCACGCGTGCCTCGATTACCGACTGGGGTGGGGAAAAGGACCTGCCGGCGGTCGTCCGCCTGATCGAACCATCCGCCTTCACCAAGGTCTCCGCGCTCGGGATCGAGGAGCAGCGGGTCAATGCGATCATCGATCTTGAGGAAGTGCCTGAACGGCTGGGTCACGGCTACCGGGTCATTGCCCGCATCGAAGTCTGGTCGTCTGGCAACGCGCTGCAAGTGCCGCTCGGCGCACTGTTTCGCGATGGCAGCCAGTGGGCGGTGTTCGCCGTGCAGGACGGGCGAGCGGTAATGACCCCGGTCGAAGTGGGCCAGTTGAACGACGAGACAGCGCAAATCCTATCCGGACTTGCAGAAGGCGACCGGGTCATCCTCTATCCCAGTGATGTCATCGAGGATGGCGTTCTGGTGTCCGAACGGTAATCCGCCTCAGCTTTTGCTGCGTTTGAGATGCTCGTCGAGCCGCGGCATGATTTCCACGAAATTGCAGGGCATGTGGCGGTAATCGAGCTGCAGCGAGAGGATGCCGTCCCAGGCGTCCTTGCAGGCGCCGGGAGAGCCCGGCAGGCAGAAGACGTAAGTGGCGTTCATGACGCCGCCCGTTGCCCTTGACTGGATGGTTGCCGTGCCGATCTTGTCATAGCTGATGCGGTGGAAGATGGCGGAAAAGCCGTCCATGGTCTTTTCAAACAGCGGCTCCAGCGCTTCGGGCGTCACGTCCCGGCCGGTAAATCCCGTGCCACCAGTTGTGATGATCACGTCCACATCATCCTGCTTCGACCAGGCGGTGACCTGTTCCTGAATGGCGGGGATATCGTCCTTGACGATGGCACGGTCGATCAGCTTGTGGCCGGCCTTTTCCAGCCGCTCGACCAGCGTTGCGCCGGAGCGGTCTTCATCCAGGCCACGCGTATCCGACACGGTGAGCACGGCGATCCCCACGGGAATGAACGGGCGGCTTTCATCAATACGGCTCATGAAGTTTCTCCATTCTGTCCCGCCATCATCCGCGATCGGGGCATGCCCTGTCCATGCCGAAATCGGCTGTCTGCGTCGCCATGACCCACCAGCCGGACCGGCTGGCTGCAATCGAGCGGGCCGCCTCCTGCGCTTCTGCCAAATCGGCGAAGAGGCCAAAGCAGGTAGCACCGGAACCACTCATTCGCGAGAGGGCAGCGCCCGCTTTCTCAAGCACCGACAACACTTCGCCAACAGCCGGTGCAAGCTTCAGGGCAGGAGGCTGGAGATCGTTGCGCTGCCCGGCCAGCCAATCCGTCAGGGCTTCTGCGGCTAGCCTTTCCGGCAGGAGAGCAAGCGGCGGATTATGCTTCTGCTCGAGTGCCGCAAACACCGCAGGGGTTGAAACGGAAACGCCCGGATTGACCAGCACCAGAAAAAGTTCCGGAAAACCGGAAACCGGCTCGATGTCGATGCCTCTGCCGCGGGCGACCAGTGCGGAGGACGCAAGGCACATCGGCACGTCCGAGCCGAGTTCTGCACCAAGTGCCATTAACGCACTATCGTTTAGCGGAAGATCCAGCATCCCGCGCAACAAGAGCAGGGCTGCTGCGGCATCGGCCGATCCGCCGCCAATGCCGCTTGCCACCGGCAGGTTCTTTTCGAGTTTGAAACGGATGGCACCAGCCTCACCGAACGCAACAGGAAACCGCCCGGCCAGCAGGGTTGCTGCTTTCAGCACCAGATTGTCATCATTGTCCAATTCTGTGCCGAAAGGCCCGCCGGTCTCAAGCGTCACCGCGCGGTCACCCTGTGCGGGTTCAAGGCTGAGTTCGTCTGCCGGCTGGCAAAAAGCAACCAGGCTTTCAAGCGCGTGATAGCCATCTGCCGTCTGCCCGGTGACGTGCAGGGCGAGATTGATTTTGGCAGGCGCGGGGCATCGGGCAGAATGCGGCATGATACGTGTTGCCGGTCAGTGTGTGAGACCCACCTGGAGCTTTTGTTCGATCTTGACCTTGTCCTCGGCAGCAGGTTCCCCGGCAAGCGCATGCTTCCACTGGAACACCGCTTCGAGCTTGCGGCCGATCTGCCAGTAGGCATCCCCCAGATGATCATTGATCACCGGGTCTGACGGCATCAGTTCGAGTGCCTTCTGCAGCTCCTCGGCAGCTTCCTCAAACCGGCCAAGGCGGTAATAGGCCCAGCCGAGACTGTCGATGATGAAGCCGGAATTGGGTCGCAATTCCACCGCCTTGCGCACCATCGCCAATCCCTCGTCGAGATTGATTCCCTGGTCGATCCATGAATAGCCGAGATAGTTCAGCACATCGGGCTGATCGGGAAAGAGCTGCAATGCCTTTTTGAAATCGGCCTCGGCCTTCGGCCACTGCTTGGTGCGCTCATAGGCGATGCCCCGGCGGTAGAACAGCCGCCAGTCGATCCGCTGCGGTCTGGTAAGCCGGTCGGCCGCAGTCGAATAAACCTCGATTGCCTTGTCATAGGCATCGTGCTGGGCATGGACGCCGCCAAGCGAAAGCACGGTGATCATGTCGAGCGGGTCTTCCGACACCAGCCCGTTCAGGATTTCCACGGCCTGGGGCGTTTGTTCCAGGCGATTCAGGTTGAGCGCATATTCAAGTTGCGCGCGCCGGTAATAGGGCGATTGCGCATCAATTTCGCCGTAAAATGCGTTGGCCTGCGTATAGCGGTCCTGGTCCTCATAGACATTGCCGAGCGCAAAATGGACGACATCGCTTTGTGGTGCCAGAAAGCGGGCAAGCTGCAGATGACCCTGCGCGAAGGGCAGTCCGCCTTGGCGGCTGATGGCCGTGCCAACATTGAAGAACACCTCTGCTCCCCCCTGCTGCGGCGAGGCGATCAGCGGTGTGATCTTGGTGTCAGCGGAAGAGAGTTTGTCGCGCAGCGCCAGCAACGGCGGATAGTCTGAAAGCAGCCGCAGCCCTTCCTCCGCCGCCTTGCGGGCTTCATCGGCATTGCCCGCGCGAGCGTGCGCCCGTGAAAGACCTTCGACCGCCCGGATGTAGGTTTCGGTCAGTGCTGCCGCCACAGCCCGGTATTCGACCGCTTTCTGGAAGCGTGGAATGGCTTCGCTATCCCGCCCTGCCGCACTCAATATCAGCCCGGCATGGTATTCGCGGATCATCAGAACCCAGTCAGGTCCCTCCATGCCGTCGATCCTTGCCAGCGCCTCATCGGTCTTGCGGTCCCCATAAAGAGCCCAACTGCCGAAGATGGTCGCCAGCATGCCGTCGAGATCGGTACCGGCGACCCGGTCGATCCTCGAGAGTGCCTGGCCCCAGGATTTCTGCTTCAGTGCATTGGCCGCCACCACGACATGATTGATGTTCTGGGTCTGGCTTTCTGCCGGAATGTTGTTGAGCAGCTTGATCGCTTCTGAAATCTCTCCATTGGCCGTAAGCGCAACAAACAGGGACTGTTTAAGATTCTGGTTTTCCGGATCGAGTTCGACAGCCC
>JAGRLQ010000351.1 GCA_020441735.1 Nitratireductor sp. | reverse complement strand
CGAGGAAGACGTCGATGTCGCCGTTTGCCAGCGACTGATAGGTGACGGGCACGGACAGAACCTTGATGTCGGTCTCATAGCCCAGTGCCTTGAGCAGGAACGTGGTTACTGCCGTCGTGGCCGTAATGTCGGTCCAGCCGACATCGGAAAAGCGTACGGTGGAGCAGGATTCCGCCTCATGGCTTGCCGCCTGAGCCGGGCTGACCGACAGGCTCGCCGCAATACCGAGGGCGGCAAGCGTGGCGAACAGCGGTTTGGCTTTTGCTGATTTCATTTTTCTCTCCCTGATAAACATTGGACTGGGCCTGCCAGCTTGCCTGAACTTTCCGACGATGCCTCCCGAAAGTCAATTTGCGGCTTTACCCGTCAGGTATTTCAGTTTATTTTGACTGACTAGTCAATTAAAAACTTGCAGGCCGCAAACCCGGCAGGCAACTGCGGCAGCGGCGCTGAAAAAGGCCGCGGGCACTGCAGGAAAAAGGAAATTGCCATGCCGAGGATTGGTGCAGAGCCGGAGCGGCGCAAAGCTCTTATTCATGCCGCCATCGATGTCATTGGCGAGCACGGATCGCTGGATGTGCCGGTCAAGGCCATTGCCGAACAGGCGGGCATGTCATCGGCGCTGGCATTTCACTATTTCGGCGGCAAGGACGAGATCATCGTCGAGACGATGCGCTATCTGCTGCGTGAACTGTCCGGTTCCATGATCGCCGAACTTCAGCTTGCGAAAACGCCGGTTGAACGCATTGACGGGGTTATCCGCGCCAGCTTCACCCCCGGCCAGTTCGACCGCAAGACGATTGCCGCATGGCTGGTCTTCTATCTCAAGGCCTATTCCTCGCCGCCCGCCGCCCGGTTGCTCACCATTTACTTCCGGCGGCTGGAGAGCAATCTCATCGATGCCTTCCGGCAGTTGCTTCCTGCAGCGCCGGATGACGTTTCGAAAAGACAGGCAGTGGAACTGGCGGAAGGGCTCGGCGCGCTGATCGACGGGCTCTACATCCGCCAGGCGCTCGGCACCCGTGAGCCCGACGGACAAAAGGCGATCGACCTGTGCCGGCGGCAGGTGGATGCCGGTTTGGCACGGATCGGCGTCGAGTCGGGGCTTGCGGCAAAGATCGAAGCCTCGAGTTTACAACCATCACGGCAGGGAAGTTCCGCAGCAGGAGGGGTTCACTGATGGCGCTCGATGCCTGCAGCCAGGTCAGGAGCGTCAATGTGACGATGGGCCCGATGGAATACCCCACCACGACAAGGAGTGTGTGATGTCCGGCGGTTCGGTCGATATCAAAGGCGTTGAAGCCGATTACGTCATTGTCGGTTCCGGTTCAGCCGGTTCGGCGCTTGCTCATCGATTGAGCGAAGACGGCAGGCACCGGGTCATCGTCATCGAATATGGCGGCAGCGATATCGGTCCGTTCATCCAGATGCCGGCAGCGTTGTCCTTTCCCATGAACATGAGCCGCTACGACTGGGGCTATAAAAGCGAGCCCGAATCCCATCTTGGCGGGCGCCGGCTGGTAACGCCGCGCGGCAAGGTGATTGGCGGCTCCTCATCGATCAACGGCATGGTCTATGTGCGCGGGCATGCCCGCGATTTCGACACCTGGCAGGAAATGGGTGCCACCGGCTGGAGCTATGCCGATGTGCTTCCCTATTTCAAGCGGATGGAAAATTCGGCTGGCGGGGAAGCCGATGTGCGCGGCAAGGATGGCCCTCTCCACGTGAAACAGGGCGATCAAAAGAACCCGCTCTATCATGCCTTCATCGAGGCGGGACGCCAGGCGGGTTTCGAAATCACGGAAGACTATAACGGCGTCAAGCAGGAGGGCTTTGCCGCCTTCGAACATACCATCCATCAGGGCCGGCGCTGGTCGGCTGCCAACGCCTATCTGAAGCCGGCGCTTAAACGGGACAATCTGCAACTGGTGCGCGGTTTTGCCCGGCGGGTGGTCATGGATGGAAAGCGGGCCACCGGTGTCGAGATTTCACGCGGCGATCATGTCGAGGTAATTCACGCCCGCAAGGAAGTCATTCTCGCCGCGTCCTCGATCAACTCGCCAAAGCTGCTCATGCTGTCGGGCATCGGCCCGGCGAAACATCTGAAATCGCACGGCATCGAAGTGATTGCCGACCGGCCCGGGGTCGGCGCCAACCTGCAGGATCATCTGGAACTCTACATCCAACAGGAATGTCTCGAGCCGATCACGCTTTATTCCAGGCTCAACTGGTTCTCGAAGGGCTTGATCGGTGCCGAGTGGCTGTTCTTCAAGCGTGGCGACGGGGCGACGAATCACTTCGAGAGTTGTGCCTTTGTGCGCTCGAAGGCAGGTGTTGAATATCCCGATATCCAGTTCCACTTCCTGCCGGTGGCGATCCGCTACGACGGCAAGGCGGCGGCCAAGAGCCATGGCTTCCAGGCCCATGTGGGACCGATGCGGTCGAAATCGCGCGGCCGGGTTCAACTGACATCGGATGATCCCTTTGCCAAGCCGTCGATCCTGTTCAACTACATGAGTCATGAAGACGACTGGGCCGATTTCCGCCATGGCATCCGTCTGACCCGGGAAATTTTCGGCCAGCAGGCTTTTGACCGTTATCGCGGAAAGGAAATCCAGCCGGGTGAGGATGTTCAAAGCGATGAACAGCTTGACGCGTTTATCCGCGAGCATGCCGAGAGCGCATTTCATCCCTGTGGTACGGCGCGCATGGGCCGCGCCGATGACCGGCATGCCGTGGTCGATTCCGAGTGCCGGGTGATTGGCGTTGAGGGTTTGCGGCTCGCCGACAGCTCGATTTTTCCGCAAATCACCAATGGCAATCTCAACGCACCATCGATCATGGTGGGTGAAAAAGCGGCCGATCACATCCTCGGCAGGGATCCGTTGCCGAAATCCAATCTGGAACCCTGGATCAACCCAAACTGGAAAAAAACCGACCGTTCAATTTCCGCGTAGTGAAAGATGGCCCAATTTGGCCGTTTTTTGCGGTTTCGCTGCAACATTGATGGTCTGTTTTGATGGTTCGCGGCCCATTCTCTTGATAGCAACGAGGCAATCTGCGAAACTTTGCCGCAAGTGATGCGCAAATCAGATTAGCAATGTTCGTGCGGCCGGATCCTGTGAGCCGGAAACGAACAGGTGCAAGTCATCACGCAAGCGGGCTTTAAAACGCAAGGTGCTGGCCAATGACCGGAAATCCAGTTGTGAGTGTACTCGGAAATGCCAGGAAAAAGACGGTGCGCAGTTGCACCCGATTGCTGATACTGGCTCTTGCAACCAGTGTTGCGATAACGGCGCTTCCCTCGAGCGAGGCAAACGCCCAGCGCAGAACCCTGCTGGAGCAGTGGTTTGCCGATGCGGCCCAGCGCGCGCAGGAGCGGCGGATGAACCGCCTGCGCCGGACAAATCCGGAATTGTTCGCACAGGAGCAGGAGCACGCTCCCGTCAAGAAAATCACCGGCCCCCGCTATTACACCTACGAGACTGAAAAGCTGACCTCGTTCTCGCTGGCGGGTCTGCTGCCGGAACCCGTTGCCCCGGCACCGGTAATGCACAAGGGCCCATCGCTCGGTGAGGATGACTGGGGTGAACCGACGCCCGACGGCGTCGATCTGTCGAAGACCGGCGCGATCAAGCCCGCTTCGGCGAAGCTTACGGAGGCATCGCTGGCCGGATGGTCCCTGATGACCGAGAGCGGTATCGCCGACGCCCTCAAGGCACATTATGCAAAGCACCCGGATTATCTGTGGATCGGCGCCGACCTCCGTCCGAACGGCAAGGCATCCGATCTTCTGGTGGCCTTCTCGCGGGCGGAAGAATTCGGCCTTTCACCGCAGGACTACGAGGTAACCCTGCCGCAGGTGGCAGCCAACCCGGAAGAAGCGGAAGGCGCTGCCGCCCGTTTCGAACTCGCACTCACCGCAGCAGCGCTGCGCTATGCGGCGGATGCAAGCTCGGGCCGTATCAATCCCAACAAGATCAGCGGCTATCATGATTTCCCCCGCTATGCGCGGGACTACAAGGCGCTTATGACGGCGCTGGCCGAAAGCGACGATCCTGCTTCCATGCTGGAATCGCAGCATCCTGGCAATGAGCGCTTTGCCAGCCTGATGGCGGAACTGGCCGAGTTGCGGGCCAGCGTCAGTGAAGATGATATCGAGCCGATTGCGCCGGGAACCCTGATCAAGCCGGGTCAGGAGCATGAGGAACTTCCGAAGATCGTCGAATTGATCCGGCGCAAGGCGAGTGACGAACTCAAAGCCGAGCATGCCGCGATCCTTGCCCAATATGATGGCGCACCGGCCTATGGCGAGGAACTGGTCGGTCTGGTCAAGGCCTTCCAGAAGGAAAACGGCCTCGGCGCCGACGGGATCGTTGGCAGGAACACGATCGCCAAGCTGCACAATGAAAGCCCGAAAGCCAAGATCGCCAAGATCGAACTGGCCATGGAGCGCCTGCGCTGGCTGCCGCACGATCTGGGAAGCCGCCATGTGCTGATCAACCAGCCGGCCTACCGGGTGAACTATGTTTCCGGCGGCAAGTCGCAACTGTCGATGAATGTGGTGGTGGGCAAGCCCTCCAACCAGACCAGCTTCTTTACCGACACGATCGAGATGGTGGAGGTCAATCCGTACTGGAATGTGCCGCGTTCGATCCTGGTCAACGAGATGCTCGGCAATATCCGCGCCAATCCGGGCTATCTTTCGTCGCGGAACTACGAAGTGGTTTCCGGCGGCTCGGTCCGTGACCCCCATTCGGTCGACTGGTATTCGTCGGACGGATACAAGAGTGTCAGTGTCCGTCAGCGGCCGGGCAGCGGCAACGCACTGGGTGAACTGAAAATTCTCTTCCCCAACAAGCATGCCATCTACATGCACGACACGCCGGCGAAGAAACTGTTCTCGCGCGCCAGCCGCGCCTTCAGCCATGGTTGTGTCCGGCTGGCCGATCCGCGTGCCATGGCGGCGGCGGTGCTGCAGACCAGCGAGGAGCAGG
>JAGRLQ010000350.1 GCA_020441735.1 Nitratireductor sp. | reverse complement strand
GCAACATGCTGGAAAAGCGCAAGGCCTCCGGCGATCTTGGCGGTACGATGCGGCTCGGCGCCTACAAGAACGCGCTGAAGGAAGGTTCGCGGATCGCCGAGATCTATGGCGATACGGAGATTTCAGAGCGCCATCGCCATCGCTATGAGGTCAATATCGACTACAAGGAGCGGCTGGAAAAGGCGGGCCTTGTCTTTGCCGGCATGTCGCCGGACGGCGTGCTGCCCGAGACGGTGGAATACCCCGATCATCCCTGGTTCATCGGCGTGCAGTATCATCCTGAACTGAAATCACGGCCGTTCGAACCCCATCCGCTGTTTGCCAGCTTCATTGAGGCGGCGGTGAAGCTTGCAAGGATGGTGTAGGCTGCACCGATGAAAGCTGCCTTCTACACCCGCAACGGACCAGCCAGTCAGGTCATCGAGGTTGGCGAGAAGCCGACACCAACGCCGAGGGCCGGCGAAGTGCTGGTGCGGCTGGCTTTTTCCGGCGTCAATCCGTCCGACGTCAAATCCCGTGCTGCACGGCCCTTGAATGGCGCATACCAGATTCCCCATTCCGATGGTTCCGGTGCAGTCGAGGCCGTGGGCGAGGGCGTTGATGCTTCGCGCATCGGTGAGCGCGTCTGGACGTGGAATGCCGCCTGGCAGCGCGCAGACGGCACGGCAGCAGAATATGTGGCACTGCCATCGCAGCAGGCGGTGAAATTGCCGGAAGGCGTTGCGCTGGAAGCGGCTGCCTGTCTCGGCATTCCCGGCATGACCGCAGCCCATGCCGTCGAACTGCTGGCCGCCGAAGCCGGCGCCAAAACGGTGCTGGTGACCGGTGCCGGCAATGCGGTGGGCAATCTTGCCTGTCAGATGGCGATACAGGCCGGTTTTACCGTCATCGGCACGGCGTCTTCCCGCCGCAAGGCATTGGCGGAGAAAGCAGGCTGTAAAGCGGTAATTGACCCCTATGACAGCGATCTCGCGAAAGCCGTGCTCGCGGCCAATGACGGTGAACCTGTTGACGCCATCATCGACATGGATTTTTCGTCAACTGCAGGCCTGCTGGGGCAGGGTGTGCTGAAACCGCATGGCGTGCTGATCGGTTACGGCTCGAACGACATGGGACAGGTCTCCTTCGATTTCCGTCAGGCACTGTTCAACTGTCACCGCCTCAGTTTCTTCGTCGTCTATGAATTGCTGGCAGGCGAACGTGAAGCCGCGATGCGCCGCCTGGAACAGTCGCTTGGAGCCGGGCTCGACATCGCCATTGGCGAAGTGTTGCCGCTCGATGCCACCGCACAGGCGCATGAACGGGTGGAAGCCGGTACCACGACCGGCAATGTGCTGATCGCCTGCTGAACCTGCCAGGAGTGAATCGCTGCAGGTGTCAGATTTCTTTCGCCACACTTGAACCATGATCGTGCTGCAGATACCATTGCTGCAGGGGCGTGGAACAAGATTGACGAAATCCACCCGTGGACTCCATGCCCCGTGCCTTCCACATGGCTGTATCCTTTTTCGCAAGCGCCCGGCATGCCGGTCTGATGCTGGCCGCCATTCTTGTCTGGCTTTCTGCAGCTTTTGCCGCTGGTGCCGGACCGCATCTCGTTGTCGATGTGAAGACCGGCGCTGTTCTAACGGCATCACATCCGACCGATCGCTGGTACCCCGCCTCGCTTACCAAGCTGATGACGACCTATACGGTGCTCAGGGAGGTCCGCCGTGGCGCGATCACGCTGCAATCGCCGGTGCGCATTTCAGCCAAGGCAACCGAAGAGCCGCCATCTAAGCTGGGGCTTCCATGGAAAACCATCCTGACGGTGGAGACCGCGCTGAAGGTTCTGATGGTCAAGTCTGCCAACGATGTTGCGACAGCGCTCGGTGAATCGGTTGGCGGCAGTGAAAAGGCCTTTGCAGCGCTGATGAACGGCTACGCGCGGGAAATCGGCATGTCGGATTCCCACTGGGTCAATGCGCACGGCCTGCACAATGCCAATCAGTATTCAAGCGCGCGGGATCTGGCCCTGCTGACAATCCGGCTGAAGGCGGAATTTCCCGAGCAGGCCGGCCTGTTCAACATTCACGCGATCAAGATCGGAAAGCGGGTTTTCCGGAATCACAACGGCCTGCTGCGCAACTTTGCCGGCACGACCGGCATGAAGACGGGGTTTGTCTGCGCCGGCGGCGTCAGCATCGTTGCCAGTGCAAACCTGAAAGGCCGCGAGCTGATCGCCGTGGTGCTAGGTCATCGCAGGGCAAAGGAACGCAATCTGCATGCGGCTGAACTGCTGACGGCAGCTTCCCGCCGGGTTAGAGCCACGGGCCTTCCCAACCTTTATGAATGGCCCCTGACCGGCGTGCCCGTGGCACCGCGCGATATTTCGGCTGCCGTGTGCGGGCGCAGCGACGGAACCCTAGCGAAGCTGGAGACCGAAGATGAGGCTGCAAACTACTTCCCGATAAAACAGGCGACATTCGAGGAGCGGGAGGCGCGCTATTTTACCGATGGAATTGAACAATCGCCTCCCATAGCGCTGGCGGCCGGCAATGCCACCGGACCCGACCCCTTTGGCCTGCTGATCGACAAGCTGCCCGTCATGCTGGCAGAAGAGGGCGAGGCCGCGCCGGAAAGCCGGTATGAGCTTGCCAGTGGAATGGTGGTGGCGGTTCCCGTCGCGAGCCCGATCCAGCCGCAAGCAGCGATTGCCGATGCTTCATCGGCGGAAGAATCACAACCGCCCACGCTTTCGCCAACCGGTGAGGTGGTGCTCGGCGGTACGGTCGCTGCCATTCCGGTGCGCCGGCCGGAGGCGCCGGGCGAAGCTTCCGATGCACCATCGGATCAGGGCAATTGATGCGGGGTTGAAGGCCGCAAGGTAGCGAAGGAGAGCAGAACCAGCTCTTCCCTTGCCAATCGTGCCATGATCGGGCAAACCGGCTGGCGGTTTCCTATCCATAATGCGGACAATCAGTCATGGCAGTTTCTCCCCGCAAGGCGCGCAGCATCGATCATCTCGTCCTGCCGGTCACGACCCTCGAACTGGCGCGGGAACGCCTTGGCCAGCTGGGCTTCACGGTGGCGCCTGATGCGGTTCATCCCTTCGGCACGGAGAATGCCTGTGTGTTCTTCGAAAACGGCACCTATCTGGAGCCGCTTGCCATCCACAAGCGCGAAACCTGCGAGGCAGAGGCCCTGAAAGGCAATGTTTTCGTGGCGCGCGATCAGACATTCCGGTTTCGCCGCGGCGAAGAGGGATTTTCCGCGGTGGCACTGGCTACCCGGGATGCCGATAGCGATCACAAACGGTTTTCGAAACTCGGCATGTCGGGCGGCAGGAAGCTGGAATTCTCGCGCGTGTTTGAAAGCGCCAGCGGTAAAAAAAGTACGGCCAGTTTCAAGCTGGCAATGGCCGCGGATCTGCGCTCACCGGACAGTTTCATGTTCACCTGCGAACGGGTGAAGGCGCCTCCGGCAAAGCGCGGCAAGCTTATTGAGCATGACAATGGTGCGCTGGGGATTGCCGAAATTGCCATGGGGGAACCCAATCCCAGCGATTTCCAGTATTTTCTGCAGGAGGTGCTCAACCAGCGCGACGTCAACGCCCACTCCTTCGGTATTGAACTTCTTGCGGCCAATGCCAATGTGGCGGCCTATACGGCCAGGGGATTGAAAGCCTGGTACGGTATCGAGAGCGGCTGCCACGGGCGCGGGCTTCGGTTCCGGGCGTTCTCGGTTGCTGTCAAAAACCTTGATAAGACGGAAAAGCTCCTGAAGAAGAACAAGGTAGCCAGCCGCCGGATTGCCCAGCGGGTGGTCGTTGATCATGCACCGGGGCAGGGCTGCGTTATAGCCTTCGAGGAGGCCGGCAAGTGAACAAGGCAAACGCTACCGTCAAGGTCGGGAAGGCCGAATTCTCCAACAGCGGCCCGCTGACGCTGATTGCCGGCCCCTGCCAGCTTGAATCGCGCCAGCATGCCTTCGACATGGCCGG
>JAGRLQ010000006.1 GCA_020441735.1 Nitratireductor sp. | reverse complement strand
ATGAGCGACGGGGTGGAACGTGCCCTGGCGCGCGCCGGACAGCTTGAAAGCATGGTGCAGAACGAAGTGCTGACCCTGCAGCGCTCCTACTCCGATTCCGAAATCCGGCTGCGTACGCTTTTGACCGATATTTCCAAGGAACGTGAAAGCGTGGTTGGCCATGCCGAGCAGCTTCGCAGTTCGATTGCCGGGTCCCATGTTGGACTGACCGAGGAACTCGACGCTGCCAGCGGCCGCATCAAGGGCGTGATCGACGAGGCAACCAGCCTTCTGTCAAACACGCTGCAGACGCGTGAACAGGGCATTACCGCTTCACTGAGCGAGGCGGGCGAACGGCTGGTTTCACTGCTGTCGACCAGCGGCAGCGATCTTGAGAACAAGCTCTCCGACCGGACGGCGGAACTGGAAAAGACGCTTATTGCCAGAACCCGCGATCTCGACGAGCAGATCTCGATGGCCGGTTCCACGGTCGCCAATCTGATGCAGACCCAGTCCTCGCAGTTGAAAGAGCAAACGGAGAACCTTACACGCGATTTTGAGGATGCCATCGGCATACGCGTGGCTGACTTCTCCTCGCGCCTGAGCGAAACGGGCAGCGGATTGAAATCACTGCTTGATGCGCGCCTTTCGGCTCTCAATGACTCGCTGGAAAATAAGGGGGGCGCATTTGTTGAAACGCTGGGCGGCAGAACTGCCGAACTCGACAAGGTCCTGACCGAACGCACCACGGCCATCAACGAAGCTCTGAAAGAACGCCTCGACAGCTTCTCCGGTAGTGTCGGCAGCCAGTTTGACGGCTTTACCGGCGTGCTGGATGAACGTCAGAAACGGCTGGAAACCTCCATTCAGTCAGTTGGCGACAGCATCGCCACGCGCTCCAAGGCCCTGGAAGAGGCTGTTCACAAGCAGCATGCCGATATTGCAGCCTCGCTGATGAATGGCCTGACCGCGGTCAACGCCAAGGCGGCGGAAATCCGCAGCAGCCTGGACGATGAAAACCAGAAACTGATGACGGGCATGGATGCCCGGAGCCAGTCGCTTGTTCAGCAGCTTGACGACCGCCTGCGCGCGCTGACGGAAGCGGTGGAAGGCAATGCCGCCACGCTGACGAACCTGATGGAGGAAAAATCCTCCAAACTGGCGCAAACGCTGGCTTCCGGCTCGGAAGTCTTTTTCAGCGGCCTCGACACACAGACCATCAATTTCGGCAGCAGCCTTGATGAAAAAGCCGGCAAACTGCTCAGCGATATCAACCAGCGCACCGAAGACATGGTTGCAAAGCTGGAAGGCAAATCGGATGGCTTTGCCTCGACACTGGAAAGCCGGGTTGCGGCAATCGGCCAGTCGATCGATGCCAAGACAGCAGCCTTTGCCGAAGAACTGGAAGTGCGCAAGAAAGGTGTCGGCCAGGTTCTCGACAAGAAGCTCACCGAACTGGGCGGGATCATGGCAACCGGCGAAGCGGGCATTACCGAAGCCGTGGAGAGCAAATACGGATTGTTCTCGAAAATGCTGGAAGATCGGCAGAATGCCATCGCAGCCGAACTCGACTCCAAGATTCAATCCACAGTCGGTGCCATTGACGAGAAGTCGGCAGCCATCGCCGCCATCCTTACCGAGCGGGCGACCATCATCCAGAGCAGCCTTGGCAGCGGCCTGACCGAAAGCCAGCGTCTGCTGGAGGCCAAGACCAAGGAGTTCAATGACCTGCTTGCCAGCCGCTCGCAGGAGCTGTCGGAAATTCTCGACAGCACTGCCCTGCCTTTGGTCGAGCAGATCAAGAGCCAGGGCGACGAAGTTGCCGGAAAGCTAGGAACCGTCCACGCTTCCGTGAAGGAGGATGTTGGCGCCCTGCTTACCAGCCTTGGTGATGTCACCGACTCGATGGGGATTCTGATTGATCAGGCCGGCAGCGATCTTGCCAGCATGCGCGAGACGATTTCCTTCCAGGCCGCCAATATGGCCGAAACCGTCGAAAAGGCGCGCACCGATGTCGAGCAATCCAGCGAACTGGCCAATACCGCCCATCTGAAGATGGACGAGACGACGCGCGGCCTGCTGGCCAATATCGGTGACATCGCAACCCGTTTTGAAAACCAGGGCCGCATGCTGGAAGAAGCGACCGCACTGATCGACAATGCCCAGCGCAATTTCTCCCAGACGCTGGACGACCGCGAAGGCGCGCTGGCCGAACTTGCCGCGGGCCTTTCAGCGCGCACCAGCGAGATCGAACAATCCATGGCAGCCTTCGGCAACATGCTGACGAAGACCATGGATGAGATGACCCAGCGCTCGCGCCTGGTGGGCAGTACGGTATCTTCGGAGGTCGGCACGGCAATCGAGGAAACCACCCAGCGTTTTTCGGCCGCTACCGAAGCCATGCGCCAGGCAGCCCAACAGATCCAGAGCGAACTCGAGGAAACGCGGAACCAGATGCGCCGGGGCGTGATGGAACTGCCAGAGGAAACAAGACAGAGCGCCGATGCCATGCGCAAGGTCGTGGCCGACCAGATCGCCGCGCTGCGCGATCTGTCCGAAATCGTCACCAAGTCCGGAAAAGCGCTCGATACCGCACCGGCTCAGGCGGTCCCTGCAAAGCAGTTTGCTAGTGCCGGCGCAACGCGGCCGATTGCAGCTCCACGCCCGCAACCCGTGCCCGCAACGCCAAGCCCGGTGAGCCCTGCCGCGCCGCTCAATTTCCCGCCGCAGACCCATGCACCGTCTCCGGGCGCAGCAAGCGGAAGCATGCGTCCCTTCCCGCCGGAAACCATGCATCAGGCGCCTGCACCCGCCGCACCGCGAAGGGATAATCCGGCGGGCGGCGAAGCCGGTGGTTGGGTCAGTGACCTGCTGCGCCGGGCTTCCGAGGAAGAACGCAGGGCACCGGCAAGTCCTTATGCACCGGGCGCCTCCCGCCAGCCGCAGCAAAGCGAGCTACACCGCATCGAGAGCCTCAACGCGCTTTCCATGGACATTGCGCGGCTGATCGACGATGAGGCTTCCGTCGATCTGTGGCAGCGCTATCAGCGTGGCGAACGCAATGTCTTCACCCGCCGGCTTTATACGCTTCAGGGGCAGCAGACCTTTGACGAGATCCGCCGCAAATATTCCAGCGAGCCGGAGTTCCGCCGCGCCGTTGACCGCTATGTGGACGATTTCGAACGCCTGCTGAAGGACGTTGCCGCCAAGGACCGCGACAACATCATGACGCAGACCTACCTGACGTCCGATACCGGCAAGGTCTATACCATGCTGGCGCATGCCTCTGGCCGTTTCGGAAACTAGACTGTAATCGGAGACTGCCCGCGTACCCCCGCGCGGCAATGCGGGTCAAACGCCTGAATAGGTCCATCTGACGATTTCGGCGGAAACCAGGTCGAAGGCATCGTCAAGCGCCGTTGCCACCGCAAGGCCGTCGGTTCCGCCCAGAGGAACGGTTTTCGAGAAGACCCGGGTGCGCACCACCTTGCCGGTGCGGTCGGATACCAGCTTCACCGATATCGATACCTTGGCCACGCGGCCTTCCTGCAGGCTGGCCTCGAAAGCGCGAATGTCGCTGACCAGCTGGTAGTCGATCACCAGCCCTTCGCCAGGTTTGGAAACCGCCCTCGCCCGGCCGGTGTTTTCGAAGGTTTCCACCAGTTTCGCCTGAACGACTTTCGGCAGGCGGTCGGTCCACTGGGCGCGGGCGACGTATTCAACCTCGGCTGCCGAAGGCTTGATGACAATCTGCTCGCTGTCGAGAACCTTCAGCGCGGAAGGTTCCACGATGAGCAACTGCGCGCGGGTTCCGCCGCGAAGGTCCGGCACGCTGTCGAGCGCTGTCAGGTCATAAGTACTGGGCGCAGGGCCGGCGACCAGAGAGGAGCAGCCCGAAACGGCGAGCGCCAGCGCAACCGCAGCCACGCCACGGGTCAGCCGGTGGCGAAACCGCCTGCCTGTGACCTGCGACGCAATCATTGTATTGCGATATGGTGCGCCGTGTTTACGCATTACTTCAACCAATTGCCCTTCAAGGCGTCACCCGGTTCAAACCCATTACAAACCAGTGCGCCAGACCCCATCCTGTTCTTCAAAGCGCCGTCCTTCCCGGCCGGTTGTTCCCGGGAGGAAACCGTCTAGCGGCGGGGCCTTCCATTATAGGTGCGAACCCCTCCGCCTCCGCCGAGAATGAAACGCTGCGGATCGCGCTCGATCTGACCGATTACGCGATCAATCCGGTTCACCGAACGGCGCGCATCGGTAATCAGCGCCTGTATATCGCCCAATCCGCTATTGGTAAATCGGCTAATGCCACCGGTGATTGAGTTGATTGAACTCTGCATGGTTTTTGCAACAGTCCGGAATTCGGAAAGCGTCGAGCGTACATCGCCCATCACATCGCCGCTGCCGTCGGCGCCGAGGAAGCTGTCCAGCTTGGCAAGAACCCCGTCAACCCTAGCTGAGGATTGGTTCAACCGCTCGGCCATCTGCTTGGCGTCGGAGATGATCTTGTCGATGTCTTCCTGACGGTCGGTGAAGGTCTTCGTCACGCTCCGGGCGTCATTGACCACCTGCCTGGCACCGGATGCCGTCTCACGAATATCGGCAATTGCCTGTTTGACCGTCTCCGGCTCGACGGAAGCCAGAACGCCATCGGCCTTGTCCAGCGTGCCGGAAAGCTGGGTCGAGATGGTTTCAAGCTGCTTGGCGACCTTTTCGACCGAAACAACCACGTTTTCGATGCGCTCTCCCCCCTTGCGCAGATCGGCTGAAAACGCCGCCACATTGTCGACGGTGGTCTTGACCTTGTCGGAGTCGACCGCCGTGACGATGCGCTCAAGCCCCTTGGCGGTGCCATCGATCTTGGAGCCCAACTCGGAAAGCGAGGTGCCGATATCCGAGGCGCTGGTGAGAAACTTGTCGATACCCTCGGCATTGCGGCCAAGGGCGTCGGAGAAGGTCTCGATGTTCTTGACCGCATTGGAGACTGGTGTGCGGTTTTCCTCGATGAACAGTTTCAGGGTACCGAGTGCATCGTTGGCCTTGCTCGAAACGTCCCTGACGGTTTCAAGAATATCGGCAACGGCCGACGGGCTTGCCTCGATACTGGGAATCTTGCCGGGCTCGGCAATATCGAACAGGGACTTGGCGTTCGGCGTGCCGCCCTTCAGCGACACGATGGAAACACCGGTCAGGCCCTGCGCTGCGATGGTTGCCTTGGTATCGGCCCTGACTGGGGTATCCTCGTTGATCTGCGCCAGCGCCAGTACCTCGCGTGGATCCTCGGGATTGAACACAACGCGGGTGACCTTGCCCACCTTGATGCCGTTGAAATGCACGTCACTGCCGGGCGCCAGCCCGGTTACAACCCCGCGAATGGAGATGGTGATTGGACGCTGGGCGACATCCTCATCGAGCTGTGCAACCCAATAGATGAAGCCGAAACTCGCCAGAATGACGAGCATGGTGAAGAAGCCCACTGCAACGAAATTGGCCCGCGTTTCCATTATGTCTGCACCAAACGCTGATTGTCCCGGTTGACCAGCCTCGCCCTTTTCCCCTGGAAATAGGCCCTAACCCAAGGGTGGTTGTATGCCAGCATTGTGTCGATATCGCCAGCCACCAGCACCTTTTTTTCCGCCAGCACGGCAATGCGGTCACAGACCAGGAAGAGGCTGTCGAGGTCGTGGGTGACCATGTAGACAGTCAGCCCCAGCGTATCGCGCAAGGTGGCGATCAGTTCATCGAATTCCGCAGCCCCGATGGGATCAAGCCCGGAAGTCGGCTCATCGAGAAACAGCAGTTCGGGATCAAGCGCCAGCGCACGGGCAAGAGCGGCACGTTTGATCATGCCGCCGGAGAGTTCCGACGGCAGCTTGCTGCCGGCATCCTGTGGTAATCCAACCAGGCCGATCTTGACCCGCGCCAGTTCCTCCATAAGCGCATCGGGCAGATCGAGGTATTCGCGCAGTGGCACCTTGATGTTGTCGACCACCGACAGGGAGGAAAACAGCGCGCCGTGCTGGAACATGACGCCGATGCGCTGATCGGTTACGAAACGCTCTTCTTCCGAAAGCTTGTGATAATCCTTGCCGAAAAGCCGGACTTCACCGGCATTCATGTGATTGAGGCGCAGGATTGCACGCATCAATACCGACTTGCCTGCACCCGACGCCCCGACAAAACCGAGAATCTCGCCACGATAGACATCCAGATCCAGGTCTTTCAGAATCTGCTTTTCGCCGAAGGAAACATCAACGCCCCTGACCGAGAGGACAATATCCTTGTCCTTCCGGCCGTTTTCCTGCGTCTTTTCCGTCTGCTTTGCCATGGCGAACTCAATAATCGATGGCCGCGTAGAACATGGCGAATAGCCCGTCCACAACAATGACGAAGAAGATTGCCTTGACCACGGCAGAGGTGGTGCGGCGGCCGAGGCTTTCGGCGCTGCCTTCCACCTTCATGCCCTCCACGGCGGCCATGGTACCGACAATCAGCGCCATGAAGGGTGCCTTGATAAGCCCTGAAAACACGGTGGAGAGATCGATGCCGGCGCGCAGGCGCAGGATGAAATCATCGATGCTGACCCCGGCATAGAAGCGCAGGACGAGACAGGCGCCTGCCAGCGCCGCCATATTGGCCAGAAAGGTCAGCAGCGGCAGCGCGATGGTCAGCGCAACAAGGCGCGGAAACACCAGAACGCCGATCGGATTGAGCCCGATCACGGTGAGCGCATCGACCTCCTCTCGCATCTTCATCGAGCCGATCTCGGCGGTCATGGCACTGCCCGAGCGGCCGGCGACCATGATCGCGGTCAACAATACTCCCACCTCGCGCAACAGCAGAATACCGACCAGGTCCACCGACCAGACCTCAAGGCCGAAGACGCGCAGTTGGAAGGCACTTTGCTGGGCGATGATGGCGCCGATCAGAAAGGACATCAGCGTGACGATGGGCACGGCCCGCAGCCCCATCCGGTCGATGTGATGGACAATGGAAATCGGCCGCACGCTGCCGCGACGCCCGGCTTTCAACTGCGGACCGCGAATGGCGGCGCCGATGACATTCAACCCCATCAGCGTATCGACCCACAGCGTGTACATGACCCGGCCAAGGCTGTAGGCGGTACGGACCAGCGGATTGTCGCGCTTTTTCTTGTCGAATTGCTCGCCGACCTCGAAATCGATGGCGCGAATGAGCCGTGTCGCGTGGCTACCGGCATTTTCGAGTTGCCAGGCGGTGCCGGCTGCTTTCGCGCTTCGTATCAGGCGCACGATGAGCCAGGCGCCAGACGTGTCAACCGACTTGAGGCCGGCTAGATCGATCTGTAACGAAACATCCTTGCCGCCGGGTCCGGCGATCTCGCTTTCAAGCCTGGAAATCTCCAGGGCGGCACTGCCGGACTCGGCGACAAGCCAGTCACCTTCGGGCCTGGCGATGATCCGGTTTTGCTCGCGGGTCACCGAAAGCCTTGCAGCCTGCGCCGGTGTGCCGGCATCTGCGGTATCTGTGGGAGGCTGGATGTTCATCGACTTTCATTGTGCGGGGTTTGCCGCCGGGTCATTCGCACTCGCTTTTATCAGGTAATGGCCGCGTTGACAGCCCTTGCAAGGTTCCAGGCGGCATCATAAACGAAGCAAAATCGAATTTGAAACCGTGAGGGAAAGGCGCAAGCGTGGCGAGAAAAATGGAGATCAAGGCGGAAGTGTTTCCGATTGCCGGCAGTTTCACCATCTCGCGCGGCGCGCGCACTCATGCCCATGTGGTGCGTGTGGTATTGCAGGAAAACGGCCACACCGCCCAGGGAGAATGCGTCCCCTACCCGCGCTACGATGAGAGCGTTGACAGTGTCACTGCCCAGATCGAGGCAGCGCGCGCTACAATCGAATCGGGTTGCGGGCGGGAGGAGCTGCAGAAAATCATGCCGGCAGGTGCCGCCCGGAATGCGGTGGATTGCGCGCTTTGGGACCTGGAAGCGAAAGCCAGCGGAAAAACCGCCGCCGAAATCGCCGGACTTCCACCGCTCAAGCCCGCGATTACCGCTTTCACCATCAGCCTTGGCGATCCCGAAAAGATGTTCGGCGACGCACGCAAGGCAGCGCATCGCGAACTGCTCAAGGTGAAGCTTGGCGGCGACGGCGATGCGGAACGCATTGCTGCGGTGCGTGACGGCGCGCCTGATTCAACGATTATTCTCGACGCCAATGAAGCCTGGCGCGAATCCCTGTTCGAGCCGCTGATGGCGGCGGCGGTCAAGGCCGGTGCCGCGCTGGTGGAGCAGCCGCTGCCCGCCGGCGAAGACGCCATTCTCAAATCAGCGGTCCGGCCCGTGCCCGTATGCGCCGATGAAAGCCTGCATACGCGTGCGGAGCTTGCCGCGCTTCGCGAGCGCTATGACTGCGTCAACATCAAGCTCGACAAGGCTGGCGGACTGACGGAAGCGCTGATGCTGCAGCGCGAGGCACGCACGCTCGGCTTCCAGATCATGACCGGCTGCATGGTGGGAACTTCGCTCGGCATGGCGCCCGCCATGCTGATTGCCCAGGATGCGGCATTCGTCGATCTCGACGGACCGTTGCTGCTGGCAGAAGACCGTGAACCGCCGATCGAGTTCCCCGGATCTTCCATCATGCCGCCGCCGCGGGCGCTTTGGGGCTGAGGCGGGCCAGGGCAAGAAGCGCAAGGGCGGCGATGCAGACCACCGCCATGACCAGAAAGCCCTCTGCCCCGGCTGCCGCATAAAGCGGGCCGGAAAAGAAGACGCCAATGCCCATGGCCACACCGCCCAGCACGAAACCGACGCCCTGGGCAGCGCCGAGGTTTTCCTCCGGCACGGCTTCCATGATGTAGTGCATCAGCCCGATATGAACGGCACCGAAGGAAAGCCCGTGCAGGATCTGCAGCAGGAGGAAAGCTGATTCGATGCCGATATAGGGAAACAGCGCCCAGCGCACGGCCCCGCCGATGCAGCCAATGGCAATAACAGCAACCGGCGAAACACGCCTGAACACTGCCTTTGAATATTGAAACAGCACGATTTCGGCAAAGACGCCGATGGCCCACAAGAGCCCGATCAATCCGCCTGAAAATCCCAATGTCTGCCAATGAATGGAGCCGAAACCATAAAGAAATGAGTGGCTCGCCTGACCGAGCCCGGTTGCAGCCAGCACCAGCAGGAACTGCCGGTTGGCTAGCAGTTTGCGGCGCGTCGCCGGATCGGAAGCATCACTGCTGGCGGACTGGCGGCGGCCGATGCGTGGAATGACAAAGGAGACTGCTGCACCCAGCACCATGGCGGAAATGAGCGCATAGAGCAGGAATTGCGGCTCTCCCGAGGCAAGGAGCCAGCCGCCGCCGAGATTGGCCAGTACGAAGATGAGCGAGCCCCAGATACGAATACGCCCGTAATCAGCATCGAAGCGGCGCACGCCTGCGAGCGTAATGGCATCAAGCAGCGGCAGAACAGGATTGAAGAAGAAATTGTAGAGCAGCGTTACCAGCAGGATCGGCCAGAAACTGCCTGTGACGAGGTAGAGCAACACCGACAGGGCCGAGGCTACATAGAGCCGGGACAGCAGAACAGAGCGGTCGCGAAAGCGGTCGGCATAGGCCATGACCTGTCCCGAGGCGAGGACGCGGATGACCAGCGACATGGAAAGCACGGCACTGATTTCGACCGGCGACAGCGACTGGGCTTTCAACCAGACCGGAAAATAGGGAAGATAAAGACCGACAAAGATGAAATTGGCACAAAATCCCAGCGCCATTCGGGCACCGAACCAGGGGGGCGGCGTTTCGAAAACCTGGGGCGAAGTCACCGGATTTCCGGCAGGTCTGCCGCCCTTTGCAGCATTTCCGGATCCATATTGCCGCCGGAGAGCACCAACAGAACGGTCTTTCCAGCAAGACGGTCACGGTATTTCAGCAGGCTCGCAAGTGCCACGGCGCCGCCCGGTTCGACCACCAGCTTCAGTTCCCGGAAAGCAAAGGCGGTTGCCTGCAAGGCCTGCTCGTCCGTGACGGCAAAGCCTTCCCCTGCCAGCCGGCTGTTGATGGCAAAGCCGATTTCTCCGGGGCGTGGCGTGAGGATGGCATCGCATACCGAGCCGCCCTCGACCGGATTTTCCTCCACCCTGCCGGAAGCAAGCGAGCGCCGGTAATCGTCAAAGCCCTCCGGTTCGCAGGTGTGGACGGCAACCCCCGGAAAATGGTGAGAAACCGAAAGCGCGGTTCCCGATGCAAGGCCACCGCCACCGGCAGGCACCAGCACTTCTTCCAGGGTTTTGCCGCGTGCAACAATATCCTGGCAGGCTTCCAGCCCGGCTGTCCCCTGCCCGGCGATGACACGCGGATCGTTGAACGGATGGATAAAGGCGGCACCCGTCTTGCGGCAGTGTTCTGCGGCGATTGCCTCGCGGTCCTCATTGGCGCGATCATAAAGGATGACCTGCGCACCGAGCCGCTTTGTGCGATCAATCTTGGTCTTCGGCGCATCGGCGGGCATGATGATCGTGGCGGAAATGCCGTGAACCCTGGCCGCATCGGCAACGCCCTGGGCGTGGTTACCCGAAGAGACGGCGATAACGCCGTTCTTGCGCTCGTCATCCGTCATCGAGGATATCGTGTTGAAGGCACCGCGAAACTTGAAAGAGCCGGTGCGTTGCAGGCATTCGGGTTTCAGGAAAACCCGGCAGCCGGTAATGTCGTCGAGATAGGCGGAATTGAGCAGCGGCGTGCGCACCGCATGACCCTTGATGCGATCTGCGGCAGCGGCAATATCGTTGAAAACGGGAAGCTTCACCTGATCGTGCAACGGCTTTCTCCAAATTGGAAAGCCTTGGCCGAAGCACGTGCAAATTTCAATAGAGCAATTTCGAGAGTCAGGCTGATTTCTGCGCCGGCCGCAACTGGTTGGTCTGCAGCACGGAAAGCAGGATGTCGGCGCAGGCCTCCCAGGAGTAACCAAGCGCGTGGCTGCGAGCAGCCTCACGATCGAGATCAAGCGCTGACAACGCGGCGCGCCGCAGATCGGGATCAACGACGCCAACAGCAGGATCGGTCAGGATATCGATGGGCCCCGGCACCGGAAAGCCGACAACCGGCAGGCCTGAGGAAAGCGCTTCGAGAATCACATTGCCGAAAGTGTCCGTCAGGCTCGGGAAGACGAAGACATCGGCATTGGCGTAGTGCTCGGCCAATGAAACGCCCTTGTGTACCCCGGGGAAAACCGCATCGGGATACTTCGCCTTGAGGCGCGGCAGATCCGGGCCGTCGCCGACCACCACCTTGGTGCCCGGCAGATCGAGTTCCAGAAAGGTGTCGATGTTCTTTTCCGTGGCGATACGGCCGACATTGAGAAAGATGGGCGGCTCAAGCCCGGCGTAGGGGCCTTCCGTGCCGGGATTCTTGCGCCGGTGTGCGGGATTGAACAGTTCGTGGTCGACGCCGCGCGTCCAGGCAACGAGATTGGCAAATCCCTTCTTGCGCAGTTCGTCTGCCATCGACTGCGTTGCTACCAGACAGCCGGTTCCGGCATTGTGGAAACGGCGCAGAAAGGCGTAGGTCCATTCCACCGGAACCGGAATGCGGGCATTGAGATACTCGGGAAAGCGGGTGTGATAGCTGGTTGAAAACTGCCAACCGAGTTGCAGGCAAGCCTTGCGGGCGGCAAGGCCGAGCGGACCTTCGGTAGCGATATGGACGACATCGGGGGCTGCTTCCGCCAGTAGCTTGCGCATCGATCGGCTGGCGGCCAGCGAAAGGCGTATCTCGGGATAGGTCGGCATCGGCACGCTGAGATAATCCGACGGCGTCACCGTGCGAACCTTGTGGCCGCGTTTTTCGAATTCACCGATGACGCTGACCAGTGTGCGCACGACCCCGTTGACCTGCGGGTGCCAGGCGTCGGTAACGATGAGAATATCCATCAGGCAACCTTGCGCAGCCGCTTGGTCCCGGACTCTTCGACAAGGGAGTGAACGTTGGCGTTTTCCCAGTCGCCGCGGGCGTTCTTCTCCGCCCAGCGGATCAGTTCCAGCTTACCTTCCCGGGTTTCGACAATCGCGGTGCAACTCTCCACCCAGTCACCGGTGTTGCAGTACTGGATGCCGGCGCGCTCACCGATGACGGCGTGGTGGATGTGACCGCAGATAACGCCGTCGAGGTCGTGCTCTTTTGCTTCATTGGCAAGGGAGGATTCGAACTCGCCGATGAAGTTGACCGCGTTCTTGACCTTCAGCTTGGCCCAGTTGGACAGGGACCAGTAGGGAAAGCCGAACTGCCGGCGGACCCGGTTGAGCCAGGTATTGGCCCAAAGCGCGAATTCGTAGGCCCAGTCGCCGAAATAGGCGAGCCATTTTGCATGGCGCACCACCACGTCGAACTGATCGCCATGAATCACCAGAAAGCGCTTGCCGTCCGCTGTTTCATGGATCTCGCGATCGCAAATCTCGATGCCGCCGAAATGCGATCCGAGATAATTGCGCAGGAATTCGTCATGGTTTCCCGCGATATACTTTACCTCGGCGCCCTTGCGCACCTTGCGCAGCAGTTTCTGGACCACATCATTGTGTTCCTGGGGCCAGTACCAGCCCTTGCGCAGGCGCCAGCCATCGACAATGTCGCCGATCAGGTAGTAGCGGTCAGCATCGACGCTTTTGAGAAATGATAACAGTTGTGCCGCCTGGCATCCTGCCGTACCAAGATGAACGTCCGACAGGAATACGGTTTTGAAATGTTGCACCGGAATCCCCCGTTTGATTGTTGCCGCGCCTCCCGCTTGATTGATTTGCGTGACGGCGGCTTGACAGTGATGTGACAGGTTTCCGACAAGGCTTTCCCGCTTGCGAAGAAGCGCAAGGGGATGGTGGGCAACAGGAGGAAGGGCAAAAGGATGGATTTGGGCATCGCCGGACGCAAGGCGATTGTATGTGCAGGTAGCCGAGGGCTTGGCCGGGGCTGTGCCGAGCACCTTGCGGATGCCGGCTGTACGGTCGTCCTCAACGGACGCGACCCGGAAGTCACCAATCAGACAGCGCGCGAAATCCAGGAACGAACCGGCTCCAAGGTCATCGCGGTGCTGGGCGACATCTCTGATCCGACAACGCAGATGCACCTGCTCGATGCCTGTCCGGAGCCCGACATTCTGGTCAACAACAATGGCGGGCCACCACCGCGCGATTTCCGTGAACTCGACCGGGAAGCGATGCTGGAGGGCGTGGTGCAGAACATGGTCACCCCCATCGAACTGATCCAGAAATCCCTCGACGGCATGGTGCAGCGCAAGTTCGGCCGCATCGTCAACATCACCTCGCTTTCGGTTTATACGGCGGTCGCGGGGCTCGATCTTTCCTCCGGTGCGCGGGCGGGACTGACGGCGTTTCTCGGCGGCATTGCGCGCAGCGTGGCGAAGGATAACGTCACCATCAACCAGATCCTGCCGGGCAAGATGGATACCGACCGCATCCGCTCCAATCTCGAATACGTTGCCCAAACCAAAGGAACCAGCGTTGAAGCAGAACAGGCCGCCGCCGTTGCCGCCATCCCGGCCGGGCGTTTCGGCACACCAAGCGAATTCGGCGCGCTGTGCGCCTTTCTCTGCTCGGTGCATGCAGGCTATCTTACGGGGCAGAACTACCTTATTGACGGCGGCCTGAACCAGAACGTATTTTGATATATAACAATCGATTGTAGAGTTTTCTTAATGTCAGATACCAGCAAGACGAAGAACGGGAAATCCTCCGGCTACAAGCCTGCCAGCGAGTTGGAAGAGGCAGCGCTGCACTTTCACCGCTATCCTCATCCGGGCAAGCTGGCGATCGTGCCGTCGAAACCGCTGGGCAACCAGCGCGACCTGGCGCTGGCCTATTCGCCGGGGGTCGCCGCTCCCTGTCTGCACATTGCCGACGATCCGTCCACCGTTTCCGACTACACAGCGCGTGGCAATCTGGTGGCTGTCATTTCCAACGGCACGGCAGTGCTCGGCCTCGGCAATATCGGGGCGCTTGCCTCCAAACCGGTGATGG
>JAGRLQ010000349.1 GCA_020441735.1 Nitratireductor sp. | reverse complement strand
GGGCCGCCATCCCGGGCGGCGTGGTGCAGGGCGGCGTCAAGGGCGGGCTGCTGCTCGGCGTGACGCCGCTGTCGCTCGGGATCGAGACGCTGGGCGGTGTCTTCACCCGGCTGATCGTCCGCAACACGACGATCCCGACCAAGAAGTCCCAGACCTTCTCCACGGCGGAAGACAACCAGTCTGCAGTAACCATCCGCGTCTCCCAGGGTGAGCGCGAAATGGCAGCTGACAACAAGCTGCTTGGCCAGTTCGATCTGGTCGGCATTCCGCCGGCACCGCGCGGCGTACCGCAGGTTGAAGTTACCTTCGACATCGATGCCAACGGCATTGTCAACGTGTCGGCCAAGGACAAGGGTACCGGCAAGGAGCAGGCTATCTCGATCAAGGCTTCCGGCGGACTGTCGGACGACGAGATCGACCAGATGGTCAAGGATGCCGAAGCCAATGCCGAAAGCGACAAGGCCCGGCGCGAAACCGTCGAAGCAAAGAACCAGGCAGAAGCCATGCTTCATTCCGCCGAGCAGTCGCTCAGCGAGCACGGCGACAAGGTTTCCGATGATGACAAGGCCGAAATCGAGGCAGCCATCGCCGATCTGAAATCTGCTGTCGAGGCTGACAACGCCGAAGACATCAAGGCCAAATCCGAGGCGCTTGCCACGGCAACCATGAAAATGGGCCAGGCAATCTATGAAGCCAGCCAGGCGGAAGCTGCCGAAGCCGATGCCAAGGCGGACGCCGCCAGGGATGAGGACGAAGATGTCGTCGATGCCGATTTCGAGGAAATCGACGACGAGGACGAGAAAAAGTCGGCCTGAGGCTGATAGCAATGAACCCCGCATTCTGCTCCGTGATGCATGTCCGGAAGCAGGGCGGGGTTTGTTTTGGGTAAAGGGCTCTGAACCATGTCCAAGGCCGACTATTACGAGCTGCTGGGAGTGGAGCGCTCTGCCGACGAGAAGGAGCTGAAAAGCGCCTTCCGCAAGATGGCGATGAAATATCATCCCGACCGCAATCCCGACGACAAGCTTGCAGAGACCCGCTTCAAGGAAATCAACGAAGCCTATGAAGTGCTGCGCGATCCCCAGAAGCGCGCCGCCTATGACCAGTTCGGCCATGCTGCCTTCGAAAATGGCGGCGGTTTTGGTGGCGGTGCGGCAGGCGGTTTCGGCGGCGGCGGCTTTTCCGACATCTTCGAGGATCTCTTTGGCGAGATGATGGGCGGCCGGGGTCGGCGCGGAGCGGGCGGCCGTGACCGGGGTGCTGACCTGCGCTACAACATGGAGATCACGCTGGAAGAAGCCTATGAAGGCAAGACGGCGGAGATTTCCGTTCCCACGGCGGTCACCTGTGAAACCTGTTCGGGCTCCGGCTCCAAGCCGGGCTCAAGCCCGAAAACCTGCGCCACCTGCTCGGGCTCTGGCAGGGTGCGTGCCGCCTCCGGTTTCTTTTCCATCGAACGAACCTGCCCGCAATGCCAGGGCCGCGGTGAGGTGATCTCCGATCCCTGCGAAACCTGCTCGGGGCAGGGCCGCATTACCCGTGAGCGCTCGCTTTCGGTCAATATTCCTGCCGGGATCGAGGATGGGGTGCGCATCCGCCTTGGTGGCGAAGGAGAGGCAGGCGCCCGTGGCGGTCCTGCTGGCGATCTCTACATTTTCGTCACCATCAAGCCGCACGAGTTCTTCCAGCGCGATGGCGCCGACCTGTTTTGCCGCATTCCCGTTTCCATGACGACGGCCGCGCTTGGCGGCCAATTCGAAGTGGGTACGCTGGATGGCGGCAAGTCGCGGGTCAAGGTGCCCGAGGGAACCCAGACCGGAAAACAGTTCCGACTCAAGGGCAAGGGCATGCCGGTCATGCGCTCGACCGGGATCGGCGATCTTTACATTCAGGTCGTAACAGAAACACCGCAGAACCTGACCCGCCGCCAGCGCGAATTGCTGGAGGAGTTCGAGGCGATTTCCTCGGAGAAGAACAACCCCGAATCTTCGGGGTTCTTCTCGCGCATGAAGAACTTTCTCGACGGCTTGGCCGACTGAGCTTCAGGCACTGCCGGCCGTCAGACCCGTCCCTGCTTTTTCAGATCGTTCAGCGTGTCGTCGAGCGTTTTCTTGACCATTGCGGCGAGTTCGTCAGCTTCATCATGGGTCAGTGTCAATGGCGGGCAGATGATCAGCCGATCACGTACCGCGCGCATCACCAGCCCGTTGTTGAAGGAATGATCGCGCGCCAGATTGCCGACTTCTCCTGCCGGCTCGAAGCGCTTTTTCAGGTCCGATTTGTCTGGCACCAGTTCGATGGCGCCCATCAGCCCTTTCATCACGACCTCGCCCACCAGCGGGTGCTCACCGAGCTTTTTCCAGTGTTCCTGCAGATACGGCCCGATATCGCTGGCGCAGCGCTCGACCAGTTTTTCGCGCTTCATGATCTTCAGATTGGCAATGGCTGCCGCGCAGCACGCCGGATGGCCGGAATAGGTATAGCCGTGGAAGAACTCCCCGCCCACCGTGTGAAAGACATCGGCAATCTTGTCGGAGACAGCAACCGCGCCAATCGGCAGGTAACCCGAGGAAAGGCCCTTGGCCATGGTCATCAGGTCGGGTTCGGTGTCGTAGGTCTGACAGCCGAACCAACTTCCTGTGCGCCCGAAGCCGCAGATCACTTCATCGGAAATGAACAGGATATCGCGTTCGCTGAGAATGCGTTTTACTTCCGGCCAGTAGGTTTCCGGCGGAACGAGCACGGCGCCGGCACCCTGGATCGGCTCAGCGATGAAGGCGGCAACGTTTTCCTCGCCCAGTTCGTCTATCTTGGCTTCGAGAGAGCGGGCCGCCTGAATACCGAACTCCTCCGGCGTCATGTCCTGCCCTTCGCCGAACCAGTAGGGTTGTGCGACGTGGTCGATATCGCCGATTACCCCGCCCTGGGCATGCATGCCGGCCATTCCGCCGAGCGCCGCAGCGGCAACCGTTGAGCCGTGATAGGCATTGACGCGCGAAAGAATGATCTTCTTTTCAGGCTTGCCGAGCAATTGCCAGTAGGTGCGCACCATGCGCACCACCGTATCGTTGCCGTCCGAACCGGAGCTGCCGTAGAACGCCATGTTGAACTGCGGTGGCGTGATCTCCGCCAGCATCTCTGAAAGCTCGATTGCCGGTAGCGTCGTGGTCTTGAAGAAGGTGTTGTAGTAGGAAAGCTCGCTCATCTGGGCACGCACGGCCTCGACGATTTCCTGACGGCCATGACCGACATTGACGCACCACAGCCCGGCCATTCCGTCCAGAATCCGGTTGCCGTCGGAATCCCACATCCATACGCCATCAGCGCG
>JAGRLQ010000348.1 GCA_020441735.1 Nitratireductor sp. | reverse complement strand
ACCTACCGCCCGCTCTACAAGCAGTTCTTCTGGATTTTCGCCATTGTCTGCGTCCTGCTCGGCTGGCTGGGTTCGCGGCCTGCCGAAGGAGGCTATGTCCTTGCCGCGCAGATCCTGACGGCATGGTATTTCATCCACTTCCTGGTAGTCCTGCCATGGCTTTCGCGGGTTGAGAAACCCAAGCCGCTGCCGGCAAGCATCGCCGAAGCCGTTTTGGCGAAACACTAACCAGCAAGGAGAGGCCGGGATGCGCATGCCCGGCCACAACCAAGGGATTTCCCAAGAGGGACTGGAAACATGAAGCTGAAATCGATTTTCACCGGACTTTCGGGCAGGCTGGCAGGCGGGCTGGCAGGGTTGGCCGTGGGCGCGATGATTGCCTTCGCGCCGGCACAGGCAGCCGAGGAAGAGGGCGGCACGCCGCATTATCCGATCGAGCATCCCAAGCATGTGCACTGGAGCTTTGGCGGTCCGTTCGGCCACTGGGATATCGGCCAGTTGCAGCGTGGGCTGAAAGTCTACAAGGAAGTCTGCTCAGCCTGTCACAGCCTCAACCTGGTTGCCTTCCGCAACCTTGAAGAACTGGGCTATTCGGAAGAACAGGTTAAGGCGTTTGCCTCCGAATACACGGTTACCGACGGTCCGAACGCCGAAGGCGAGATGTTCGAGCGGGCAGCTGTCCCGGCTGACCGGTTCCCGGCACCGTTCCCCAACGAGGAAGCTGCTGCCTACGCCAACAATGGCGCTGCCCCGCCAGACTTCTCACTGCTGGCAAAGGCCCGTGCACCGGAACGCGGTTTTCCGTGGTTCATCTTCGATGTCTTCACGCTCTATGCCGAAAACGGCCCGGACTACATCTATTCGCTGCTGACCGGCTATGGAGATGCGCCCGAAGGCGCGGGCGTGCCGGAGGGTTCCCACTATAATCCGTATTTCGTTGGCGGACCAACGCTTGCCATGGCACCGCCGCTTTCCGACGAGATCGTGACCTATGATGACGGGTCGCCGGAAACGGTCGATCAGTATGCCCGCGATATTGCCGCCTTCATGATGTGGGCTGCGGAGCCGAGCCTGGTCGAGCGCAAGTCGCTCGGCTTCAAGGTCATGGCTGCACTGCTGTTGCTGGCAATCCTGTTCTATCTTTCCAAGAAGGCCGTCTGGTCGGCGCTCTACAATGAGAACTCGTCTTCTGGTGGCCGTGCCGCGCCTGCGATGGCTGCCGTTGGTTCGGCGCCGCGTGCCGGTGTTGATTTCATCGACGACATCGAACTGATCGACGGCATTGGCGCAACCATCGCCAAGCGGATGAAGTCGAAGGGCGTCAACAGCCTGGCGAAGATTGCCGCCATGAGCGTTGCCGAACTCGACAAGCTGGGCGAAACCATCAACGCAAAGAGCCGTCCGGTTCGCGAGGAATGGCAGGTGCAGGCGCGTGAACTGATCGCCGGCAAGCCGCCAAGGGCTGCCATCGACCGTGCCAAGGTTGAAAAGCTGCTTGGCAAGAAATTCTGATCCTGCCACGTTTCACAATGTAAAAGAGCCCGTCCTTGTGCGGGCTCTTTTTTTGGGCTGAAATGACACTCTGCTGAACC
>JAGRLQ010000347.1 GCA_020441735.1 Nitratireductor sp. | reverse complement strand
GTTGTTTACGTTAGGTAATATTCCGTAACGTAAACAACATGTGTGGAGGGTTTCCGGCATGGAAAGTGAAGCAGTCGAGCAGGCCTCGGCAGGGTGGACATGGCTCGTCGCCAATTCCATGAACGTGCTGTATGCAATCATCATCATCGCCGTGGCGTTTTTCGTTGCTGGGTTCGCCAAGCGGATGATTGTTCGAATCGCCAACTCCAATGCGGCGCTGGATGACACGCTGTTCGAGTTTCTCGGCAGTCTGGTGCGCTATGCAATCCTGGTCTTTGCCGGCCTCATGGTGCTGGAACGCTTCGGCATCACCACCACCTCGCTGGTGGCCCTGATCGGTGCGGCAGGACTGGCCATCGGGCTGGCGCTGCAAGGGAACGCTCTCCAACCTGGCTGCCGGGGTGATGCTGCTGCTGTTCCGCCCGTTCAAGGTCGGCGATTTCATCGACGGGGCCGGCGTGTTCGGCAAGGTCGACACCATTACGCTGTTCACGACCGATCTCGTCACCTTCGACAACCAACAGATCATCGTTCCCAACAGCGAGCTATGGGGCACCAAAATCGTCAATCACAGCCATTTCGAGGAACGCGGCGTCGATCTCGTCTTCGGCGTGTCCTACAGCACGGATTTGAAGAAGGCCGAAAAAGCCATTCGCAAGGTGCTGACTGACCATGAGCTGGTGCTTGATGCGCCCGAACCCTTTATCGCCGTCGACAAGCTCAACGATTCCTCGGTGGATTTTCTTGTCCGTCCCTTCTGCAAGGGCGAACATTATTTCGACCTGCGCTATTCCCTGCCACAACTGGTGAAGGAAGAGTTCGACCGGCAGAAGATCGAGATCCCCTTCCCCCACCGCAAGGTCATCATGGAAAAGTAGCTTTCACGATAAAGCTTGCAGGGGCGACCGATGCCGACCCACTCGGCATTGTTTGCAAGCAAGACCCCCGGTGCCATGCACCGGGGGTTTCGTGTTTCGGGATGCTTCAGAAATCAGCGGCGAAAGGCGGAAGCGATGGAGCCTTCCAGCAGCCATGCCAGGCCGATGCGCGCGCCGATGACGATTGAGCCGACCGTAAAGGGAACGGAGATCGCCAGCATGGAAGCGGCACTGATCCCCTGCCCGACGGTACAGCCAAATGCGAGCACGCCGCCAAAGCCCATCAGCGCAGCACCGGTAATGTGACGCTTCAGCTCGCGGGCATCGTCACAGGCTTCCCATCGCACGTTGTCGGCAAGGCGGGCTGCGATCGCAGCGCCAAGTACGACGCCGATCACCATGCCGACACCGTAGTCGGGACCCGAGCCGGTGAAGGTAACCATTTGCAGGATCGTGTCGCCCACTGGCGCGACGAAACTGCCTGCCTCGATCTGGAACGGATAGAAGGATCTTGCCGACAGATAGGTGGTGGCAAGCCAGCCGAACAGAATGACCAGACCGACGATTGTGCCGGTAGCAATCGCCTTCTTGTCGGCGCGGAAGGAGGCATCGGAAAAAATCCAGGCTGCCGGAAGGCCGATTGCCAAGGCTGTCGCCACCGGCGCGGCTACCGGCCCGGCAAGGGCAGCCGCTATATCCGGGATCGATTGCGTGCCGGCAAAGGAGAAGTCGAGCGCCCAGGGATCGAGATAGCTCTCCCGGCCGATGCCGAGAATGCCGCGCATGGTGGACAGCGCGACGATGCCCAGCACCAGGATCGCCATCAGGCTTTTCAGGCTGCCGCCGCCAAGACGCACAAGCGCACCGAAGCCGCAGGTGCCAACCAGCGCCATGCCGACGCCAAAGAGAAGTCCGCCGACAACGGCACTGAGAAGTGAAAACTGCGGCCTGAGATAGAAGCTCGAGGATGGCGTTATCCAGCCCAGGCTCGAGGCGAGCCACACACCGGCAGCCGCCACCACCGCAGCCAGCATCCAGCTACGGATGCCGGTAGAATTGTCGGCATACCAGTATTGTTCGAGGGCTGAAAGCGTACAGAAGAAATTGCGCCGCGCTACAAAGCCGAGCACCGTTCCGGCAAGAAGTCCCGCCAAGGGAAGCAGTATTGGAACCAGATCAGCAGGCATGCAAAAGCGGAAAACCTCGCGGTTTCTTGCGCGCCTTGCATTTTAGCGTTCTGGGCCTTCCAGCTCTGTGGGCCTTTTAGCCCTTCGGGCTTTTTAACCTTCTGGCCTCTTCCCTTCCGGTCTCGCGTTTTCAGGTCTGACCGGCGCGCAAAAGATTGAATACAACTGGTCGATGATACCACCGACTTCGTCACTTGCAATCTGATAATAGATGTTGCGGCCATCGCGGCGGGCCGTGACCAGCCGGTCGAACCGCAGCCGGGCAAGCTGCTGGGATACGGCCGCCTGGGGTACGGCCATGATCTTTTCAAGTTCGGAGACCGACTTTTCGCCCTCCGACAGAAGGCAAAGAATAAGCAACCGGGTCTCATGGGAAAGCGCCTTGAGCAGCTCGCTTGCCTTGCGGGCCTGCTCCAGCAATTCGTCCATTTCCTCGGGCGTGGCATCCGCTTTCAGCTTCGGTAAGGCCATAACCGGTATTCCCCAATCTTCCTCGTATTCCATTGTCTGGCCAGCCGCCTAACTCTTCGGCAGCTTGGCCAGCATCTCACCCAGTAAAAACCAGAAAAACTCGTCGCCGGAATAGCCGCGTACACGGGCGATTTCACGGCCGTCTTCTACCAGAACGAATGTCGGTGTAAACGCCTCCCTGCGGATTCCGGCGAGGTCTTCCGGCCAGGTCTCGTGAATGTCGACGAAACGCAACGGAGCGATTTTTGCTTCTTCGGTCTTCGGATAAATATCGCCGATTTCCTTGTGCCAGCGCAGGCACCAGGCACATCCCTTCTGTTCCAGCATGAGCAGTTCGGCAGCCGAAGCACCAGCCAGCGGCAGCGCCAGCAGCATGGCGCCGCAGGCAACCAGCATCACAACTGTCTTTCGAAATGCATTCATCGTTTTCCGTTTCCGGGCCCGGCGCTTCACGCAAGCCCATCGCTCTTCGGAATTCGGCTTCCCTCTCACCGCATCACATGCGGTTGGTCAATTATATCACCGCAGACAGCAATATATAAGTTTTATAATATATATTGAAATCCGAATGTTTTCCAGCCATGCTCCCGCAAAACTTTTCGTCACTCAGCGCACAAGAATCAGGCAGCGCCCGGCAAGCCGATTATCGGATAATCGGAATTGCCAACAACAACGGCACGGGAGGAAAACAATGCTGGACGTGAGTTTCGGAGCTGCGCTGCTCGCGGGCCTGCTTTCCTTCGTGTCGCCATGCGTGCTGCCGATCGTGCCACCCTATCTCGCCTATCTGGCCGGAATCAGCTTTCAGGAACTGAGCGGCGAAAACGTCTCGGCGGCAATGCGGCGCCGAATCGTGCTTGCCTCACTGTTTTTCGTGCTCGGGTTTACAACCGTTTTCGTGGCGCTCGGTGCGACCGCAAGCGTCATCGGACAAACCATCGCGCAATATTTCGGCGTATTGTCGGTTATTGCGGGCGTGCTGATCATCATCATGGGGCTGCACTTTCTCGGCGTGTTCCGAATCTCGATGCTCTACCGCGAGGCGCGGGTGAACGTTGCCAGCAAACCGGCCGGCTTTCTCGGCTCCTACATCATGGGCCTCGCCTTCGCCTTCGGCT
>JAGRLQ010000346.1 GCA_020441735.1 Nitratireductor sp. | reverse complement strand
TTCACCAAGCAGCAGGGCGGCAAGTTTCTCATCGGTGTGATGAAACCGGACGGTTCGGGTGAGCGCATTCTCACCGAGGGCTACCACAATGAAGGTCCGACATGGGCGCCGAACGGACGGGTCATCATGTTCTTCCGCGACAGCCCGGGCGGCAATGGCGGACCGAAGCTCTACTCCGTCGATATCACCGGTTACAACGAGCGCCAGATTCCGACGCCCAATTTCGCGTCGGACCCGGCATGGTCGCCGCTTTTGAACTGATGGTTGCCGATCCCGGCAAAAGCGCCGTGCTTTTGCCTTTTTTGCATGGTTTTCAGCTGCCAGCCGGACGGTAAGCAGGTCAACGAAGCCATTGCAGATGCTGAACCGGATGTGACGCGGATGCGTCACGGGAAGGGCGGCGAGAGTTTAACCGAACATTCACCATGCTCCTTGAAGCGGGCTTAACCGTTTCATGGTTATTGATGGGTGAACAGAATTGCTAAAGGAGTATGGAACGATGCCGCAAGCACGTTCACTGCTGAAATCGCCTGCGCTTATCGCACTGGCCGTCGGCCTGGCGCTGGCAGGCTGCGCGTCGAAGAAGCCGCTGCCCGACAATGCCGGCGGGCTGGGGCTCAACAATGCCGCGCCCGGTTCCCAGCAGGACTTTACCGTTAATGTGGGCGACCGCGTTTTCTTCGAAACCGATTCCTCGTCGCTGACGGGAACGGCGCGCGCGACGCTCGACAAGCAGGCCCAGTGGCTTGGCCGCTATACCAATTACCCGATCACCATCGAAGGCCATGCCGACGAGCGCGGCACGCGCGAATACAACATCGCGCTGGGTGCGCGTCGGGCTGCCGCCACGCGTGATTATCTGGTTGCCAAGGGTGTTCCCCGCAACCGTATCCGGACGATCTCCTACGGCAAGGAACGTCCGGTTGCCGTGTGTAACGATATTTCCTGCTGGTCGCAGAACCGCCGTGCGGTCACCGTTCTGGCAGCGCCTTCGGGCTGACCTCAGAGTATATTCCAATTGTTCAGAAAGGCCGGTGTTTTCAACCGGCCTTTTTGTTTGTATCCGAGGGCTTCCGGTATTCGGGAGGAAACGCCTTGGAATCGAAAAATCCGAATTTTGCCGAAACGGTGCGCGACAGCTTCAGCCGCCAGAGCTTCATGGCAACTCTGGGAGCAGAGATCACCGCCGTCGAGCCCGGCATGGTGCGCATTGAATATGGTCATGGTGAAGGCCTGTTGCAGCAGCACGGCTTCATTCATGCCGGCGTCGGCACCTCAATCCTTGATAGCGCTTGCGGCTATGCAGAGCTTAGTCTTGCGCCGGCCGGGGCCGACGTCCTGACGGCGGAATTCAAGGTCAATTTTCTCAGGCCTGCGAAAGGCGAACGGTTCAAGGCCACCAGCCAGGTGTTGAAGGCGGGCAAGATGCTGACGGTTTGCGAGGGTGAATTGTGGGCGGATGAAACAAGCCTCATCGCCAAGATGCAGGCCACGATGTCGATCCT